>VBKX01000517.1 GCA_005879435.1 Deltaproteobacteria bacterium | reverse complement strand
AATATAACCTCAAACAATTTCTGTAGGAGGTGAACGCATGCGGTTAAGTAGATCTCAGCACATTCTCTTGGCTTTGTTTCTGATCGTGATGTGGCCGCTCAAGATTGCCTCGGCTGCCGAGCTATTGCCGTTGCGTGCGAGTTACTCATCGATCGGCGGGGCTTTTGCGCCGCTCTGGCTCGCGCAAGATAAAGGGCTTTTCACCAAATACGGCCTCGCCGTGGAGCTTAAATATATTCTTTCGGCCACGGGAACCCAGGCGCTTTTTTCGGGTAGTATCGATATCGTCAATCCCGCCACGGAGATCGTTGAAGCCGGATTGGGCGGTCAACGCGTAGCTTTTATAATAGGAATTCTCAATCGCGCCGTGCTTTCCGTTTACAGCAAAGCGGAATTCCGCCAATTGACCGATCTGCGCGGCAAGGTCATGGGCGTTACTTTACCGGGATCGACCACCGACCTCACCGCGAAGATACTTTTTCAACAAGCCGGCATGGTTCCGGGCAAAGACGTGCAGGTGACTCACTTGCAAGGCATGCCCGATATCATCACCGCGTTAACCCAGGGACGGATCGACGCCGGCGTGGTATCCGCGCCGACGACGTTGAAGCTGCGCCAAGCCGGCTTCAAAGAGCTCGTCGATGTCGCCGCGCGAAACGTGCCGATGATTCACGCCGGGCTGGCGACGACGAGGGATTTTATCAAAAGCAATCCTGAAAAAGTGCGCCGCTACGTGCAGGCGTACATCGAAGGAACGAAGATCGCGCGCACCGACCCGGAGACAACGAAACAAATAATCAGCAAATACACCAAGACCGACAACAAAGAAGACTTGGACGAAACGTACAACACCTACGCCAAGGTTTGGGAACAAGCGCCCTACGTCTCCGCCGCCGGCATGCAGACGCTGCTCAATTTTGCCGTGAACCCCGCCGGCAAAACGGCCAAACCGGAGCAGTTCATCGACAACTCGTTCGTCGCCGAGTTGGAGAAGTCCGGCTTCATTGAAAAACTCTATAAACCGTAAGCCGAGCGACGTTTAAATTGATATCGAGCCCGTCGATCATTCCCTGTCTGTTGTCGTGAGCAGCGCGATGGATCTCGCGTCAATCCGGTTCAAAAGGAATACCATCCGTGGACTTCGGCTTCACCCAAGAGCAACAAAAGCTAATTGATCGAGTCAATCATCTAGTGCGTGAGCGCATCGCGCCGCGCGCGGCGCACTATGACCAAACCGGCGAAGCCCCGGCGGACGATCTTAAAGATCTTCACCAGGAAGGCTGGCTGCTGGCGAATCTCGATAAGCGACGCGGCGGGCTCGGCTACGGTTTATACGGCGACGATCCACTGTCTTTTTTTCTCATCGACGAGCATCTGGCCTACGGTAATCCTTCGACGGCGCACTGTTTCCAGGTGCACAACAACGCGCTCATGATGATCGATGCCATGGCCGGCGCTGCGCAAATCCAACGCTGGATCGAGCCGACGGTCAAGCGCGGCGCGTTGATTCCCGGCGCGGGCGCTGAGCCGTATGGAAGCCCGCCGACCACGGCAAAACGCGTTGCCGGCGGCTATCGGGTCAGCGGCACCAAGCATTATGCGACTAATGCAAGTTTAGCGGAGTGGCTGTGGATCGGCCGCGTGGCTTCCGATTCCCACGCCAAACCGATCATGTTCATGATGCACAGAGACACGCCGGGATTGAAAATCGATACTGAGGTCTGGCGCCCGACCGGAATGCGCGCGTGTATCAGTCCATGGCTCTATCTTGACGACTGCTTCGTGCCGGAGGAAAACCTGCTCGGCCAACCGGGACAATTTTTAGGTGAGAACTGGATGGGCAAGATCAACTTCGCTTTTACCGCGAACTACCTCGGCTCCGCGCGGGCGATGTATGACTGGGCTTTGAATTACGTGCGTGAGCGCGGCGACGGCAAAGATTCCTTTCGCCAGCTCCGCTTCGGTGAGTTAAAGAGCATGATCGATGCGTCGCGCTTGATTCTCTACAACGCGGTTCGAATGTTTAACCGCGATCCGGAGGCAGCGATGGTTGCCGCCCACGAAGCAAAATGGCTGGCTAAGGAAACCTTGGAGAAAGTCATGTGGAGCGCGGCGGAGATCTGCGGCTCGACCGCTTTGTTCGTCAAACACCCGCTGGAACGGTTTTACCGAGACATGCATCTGCACATGATGCACGGCCGCCACGACATTGCCGCACAAATCGTCGGCGCCTCCGAGTTCGGCGAGCCTTACGACGTCAATCGAACGCACTAGAAGATTGGGGTGATGGAGCAGTGGAGTGTCGGAGTAATGGTTAAGTCAAAATCCGAAGAACCCATCACTCCATCATTCCATTATTCCAACACTCCGTGTTTTACTTCCCGGCTTCCAACTCTTTCATCGCCTGGCGCGCGAAGAAAAAATCCCTGACTTCGTCGAGCGGACGCTTTTTTTCGCCGACGCGCGCGATGATCGCTTCGATTTCCGCGTCGGTCATCGTGCCGTCTCGCGAAAGAGTTTTTAACTCGCCGTCGTAAGAATGCTCGGCGATGTCTAGAGGCTGCGGCAGCCACTTGATCAGAGTTTGAATCGTATCTTGGCGATTTTCGAGAATATACAGGTGTGCGCGTAGCAGCGCCTTGAGTGTCCGTCTGACCACTTGTGGATTTTCCTTGATGAGACGATCGGAGGTCAGCATGCCGGCAGAGGGCAAGCCCACCTCAGGCGGACCGGCCAACGCTGGCTAACCCATCTTTTTGAGCATTAAGTCGTGCGGCGGCGCGACACAGATCGCCTCCACCGCGCCGCTGATCAGCGCTTGCATGCGCACCGGCCCGTCGCCGATCGCCACGGCCTGAAGAAGATTCGGATTGAATCCTTTCGCCTGGAGCATCTCTTCAGCAACCAACTGATCCGTGCCTTTGATTGTCGCTACGCCGATGCGTTTGCCTTTGAGCTGTTGTACATCTTTGATGTCGGGACGAACCATCACGTAGTACGGACCTTTTTTGAGATGAATGAAAACGAGTTTCATCGGGAAACCCTGGAGCACACCGCGAAAGGTGCTGGTGAACGGCGTGGCGAACGACACATCGCCGTTGACTACCGCCGTCGCGCCATCGACGTCCAGGCCTTCTGCTTTGAAATAACCCCTTTGCAGCGCCATGTACTGCGGCATCGCCGAGCTGCTTCGGCTAGCGTAAGCGATCCGCACCTTTTGCGGCGCCTCGGCGCTAAAAACCGGCGCGGCGACGCCGAGCACGAGAGCGACGGCGAACATCGCCGGCAGAACAACAGTTGCGCGGTTACTCGCCAACATAAGTTTCCGTCCTTTTCACTGCACGCCCAATTCTTTTTGCACTTCTCTTAACAGCGTATAATCGACCAATCGCTCGGGCGGAAAGTCGACGTTTTTGCCCACCGCCGTGCCGAGCGTCTCGACCATAACTTTCAATCCCTTGTCCGTTGCCAGCCCATTTTCGCTCATCGCCGGCAGCAAAGAAGCATAAACCTTGTCCGCCCCGGCGTCTTGCAG
>VBKX01000515.1:1055-6578 GCA_005879435.1 Deltaproteobacteria bacterium | reverse complement strand
AATGGGGCGCGTCGATCTGAATGTAGGTCGCACCGAGGCGGACAAGCTCGGTAACTTCGTCGCGCAGAATCGCGACAATGTCATTCAGGAAATCATCGAGCGTCGGATAGGCATCTCGGGAATACTTCGGTGACCAGAAGTTCGCCCACAGGCCGGGACTCGGAAGCGTTATCTTGGGAATTCGATTCGTTTTGCTCTTCAGGTAAGAGAATTCATCCGCTGAGAGGGAACGAAGACGCTTGAGCTTGCCGACCGCACCGAGGCGGCGGGGCCGGCGTTTTTTCTGCACGCCGTGCTCGTCGTGCCACTGTCCCCAAAGAAAGGCGTCGAGATCGAACGCGCCAAAGCCGCTGACGGCGGCGGGCATTTGGCTCTGAAACGATTGGCGGCGCATTTCGCCGTCGGTGACGATCTCCAGGCCGACCCCCTCTTGTAACGCGATTGCCTCGTCGACGGCGCAGTCTTCTATTTCTTTGAATTGTGTCGCAGTGATCGTTCCGGCCGCGAAGTGCTTTTGCGCTGCGCGCAGCGTTGGTGGCCGAAGCAAGCTACCGATCACATCGGCATGAGCGGTGATCACGATTTTACGCAGGCCATAAAAAAGCTCCGGATCAACGTGGCGTGCGTGCGACCTGAAGCCGGCAATTGTTACAGCGCCGGCGCGTACAAGTTATCAGGCAAACCGCGAATGTAGTCGATGGTTTCTTTGAGCGAGATCACGTCGGCATATTTCATCGCCATGTCGAACAAATTGATCTTGTGCGACGCCTGGCCGCGGTCAAAAACGCATTCTTCCACGACCGAAACTTTCATGTTGTAAGAGAACGCATCAATGACGCTGGCGCGCACGCAGCCGCTGGTCGTGGTGCCGGCGACGAGCACGCTGTCGGCGTGCACTTCATTCAACATGCTCATCAGCGGCGTGCCGAAAAAAGCGCTGGGCTTTTGTTTGCGCACGACAATGTCACCCGGCCGGGGCGCGATCTCTTCGACGATTTGATTGGCTTTCTCCCATTGCGCGGTCATGTCTTCCGTGGTTCGGTTACTCTTGGCCGCCCAACCGCCAACCAAAACCGTACTGTTGGCGCGATTCTCTTCGGCGGTAGTATAAAATGTCGGCAGATGTTTTTTACGCGCTTCGGTGAGCAACTCGCGGATGTGATAAACCCCGTCCCATCCTTCTTTGCCGCAACTCGTGCGGAAGCGTTTGACCGACTCGAGAATCGGCTCGGGCTTGTCGCCGGTAAAATTGTAATTGACATCGATGATCAGCAGCGCCGGGCGCTGACCAAAACCGGCTTTCTTGCCAAACCCTGAGAGCGCAAAGACCTCTTTATCGCGTGAAGTGAGAATATCGTCCCAGCTTGCCATACCGATGCTCCTTTTGTTGGTTTGTATCTCGGATGTTCATAACAAACCGCCGACGAAGTCAAGGCGATGATTGCGCCTATTTCATTGACGCTGGTTCGGTCGATACTCTATAACGGCAACATGCGGACAAAAAATTTGAGCGCGAAGGTGTTTTTCGGTGTCGTTCTGATGATCGCAAACGGGTGCGGCTCATCCGTGGCGGTCTGGACGGACGGCGAAGTGCCGTTTGTCCGCTCGACACCGGAGGTCATCGATCGCATGCTCGACCTGGCACGGGTGAAACCGAGCGATCTTCTTTATGATATTGGCAGCGGCGACGGCGCGATCGTTATCCGGGCCGCGAAGAAGTACGGTGTAAAGGGCGTCGGTATCGAAATCGATCAGGGCCTAGTAACAAAGGCACGCGACAATGCGTTTCGGGAAAATGTCCAGGATCTTGTGGAATTTCGCGCCCAGGATGCCTTCACGGTCGATGTCTCGGCTGCGACCGTAGTGACGCTGTACATGCTGCCGGATTTTAACGCCAAGCTCCGGCCGATTCTCGATCGCCAGCTAAAACCCGGGACCCGCGTTGTCTCGCATGATTATGAAATTCCCGGCTGGGTGCCGGACAAAGTGGAGACGGTAAAGGGCGACTTTATTCACGATCATAAAGTATTGCTGTTCGAAATTCGCTGAGCGCCCACGCGACACCATTTCCGGCTAGAACCCAGGCAAGCTATAAAATTTGGCTGGGTTCGATTCCAAAATTTTCGTTTTCGCCGCCTCGCTGATGTCTTTTCTTTCCCGCAATGTCTTTTCCGCGAAACGCTCCCGGTCGCCGTGCGGCATATCGGAGCCGAACAAGATTTGTCCGTCGCCGACCAGCTCGAGAACTTGGGGCAAGAGCACGTCTTCGATTTCCGCGCTGAAATAGAGATTGCCCTTCTTGACGTATTCCATCGGCTCGATTTTCTGGATCGGCGCGGTGCGCGAGACGACATTGACGAGATTTTTTCCCGAGTGTTGAAAACGATGATGCAGTCTTTCGAGAATGAAATGCACCCATAAACAGCCTGCTTCTAGGTAGACCACGCGCAGGCTCGGAAAGCGGTCGAATATGCCGCCGCTCATCATCGACACCAAACCCATAAGCACCGGCATGGAAAACGCGATGACGCCAGAAGGGTAAACGTGCGTGTACAAATTATTAATCGATGGGCAAGCCCAGCCGACGTGAACCGCGAGGGGTAAATCCGCTTCGGCCACCGCTTCGTAAAACGGCAAGAGGCTCGGATCGTCGAGCAAACGATCTCCGGCGGTGCCTAAAATCATCATGCCCACCGCGCCCGATTTCTTCGCTTCTTTCACTTGACGCACCGCCGCCGGGACATCATCGAGATTGACCACGCCCACCCATTTGAGCCGCTCCTGACCCGATAGGACATCGCCGAGCCAACGATTGTAGGCGTCGCACATGGCGGTCACGTAATCCGGATTGCAGCTCAGCGGATAGGCGAGAAAGAGCGTCGGATACAGAACCTGGAGCCAGATGTTTTCTTCGTCCATGATCTGCAATCGCTCTTTTAGGCTCGTGAGCTCCATGCTGCCGAGAGTATCGGGCTTGCGCTGCGCGTGACGCACTGGTTTACCCTGGTAGCTGGTCGGCGTGCCAAGATTGTTGCAGCCGCGGCCGACGCGGCGCGGAAAAAGCTGTTCGTCGATCATCCAATAGGCAAGACCGTCCTCCGTGCCGGGGACCACTTGAGGCCGTTGAGCGCGGAAGGCAGGAGCGAAATACTTATCGCTGAATGTGATCGGGTTTTCTTCGACATGACCGTCGGCATCGATGACGCGCACTTTGGCATCCTCCGTTTAAATGAGCTGTTGCGATTGTTACAAGCTTCGTATCAGGGATTCAACCTGGAAGTTGGCGCAAAAGATTTGGCAGAGATCGGAGTCCTTTCAGCGATACAAAGAGTCGATGAAGCCGCTCGATTGCAATTGCCGCACGAAGGAATCATCAAAAAATGTTCTCGGCTCGCTGTCTTTTGCCTTGGGAATTCTATTGGCAAGATCGTCCAAAACCGACTGCATCGCTTCGACGGTCGTGAGTGGGACTTTGAGCATGTATTTCTGTACGTCGACGTCGTACGATTCGGCCAGTGCCGCCGGATTTGCTGTCCGTAAATACTTGCCCATCACTTTGAGGGTAAAATTCTTGTCTCGTTTGGCGCGCGCGATCGCTTCGGTTTGCGCCGTCACGTAGCGGCGCACCAGATCGGCATCGTCGCGAATTAAGCGACCGCGCGTGGTGATGCCGGTGAACGCATAAGGAATTCCCAGCGCGGCGACATCGAGCAATGCATGATGGCCGAGTTTCAACGCTTGGGTAATCGCGGGATAGGAAAGGATCCCCGCTTGAATGCGATTGCCCTGCAGAGCCGCGACCATGGATTCCATGCCGCCGACTTGAACGATGGCGACGTCTTTTTCGGGCACGAGTCCAAAGTGGCGCAGCGCGAGGCGCGCGCCGACGTCGATGGACGTGCCGAACCGGGTGATGCCGACGTTTTTACCCTTGAGTTGCTCCGCTTTTTCGATTTCCGGGCGGGCGATCAACTGCTGCACAAGAGCATCCAGCGTGGTGGCGACGATCATTACATCGGCGCCGCCGAGCGCAGCGCTTGCAGTGGTGCCGCCGGAGATCTGCAAGAACTGCACTTCGCCGGCGATCAAAGCGTTCATGCCTTCGACACCGGTGGGCGTGGCGATCACTTCCACGTCCAGGCCATGCTTGTTGAAGATGCCGGCTTCGCGCGCGATCCAGGGCGGACACATGACCGAGGACAGCGATGTAAACGCCATGCGAACTTTTTTAAGTCCTGACGATTCAGCGGCGAAAGAATTCACCGCCCAGCTGACCGTGCTCAGGATGAGCAGAAGACAGGCGACCAGACGAGAGCGCATCTCACTGCCAGCCGTAAAAGCGTTTGGCATTTTCGCCCAAAATCCTCGCCTTGGCGTCGTCTGAAATATCCTTTCTCCCGCGGATGGTGGATACGACATTGGGGAACATGCCGTCCCAGTGCGGATAGTCCGAGGCGAAGAGGATTTTATCAGCGCCGATGCGCTCGATCACGTACGGAACGGTTTCTTCCTCTGGTTCCAGAGCGAAAAACAAATTGCCGGATTTGACGTATTCGCTCGGTTTCTTCTTACAAAGCGGCGCTTCAACTTTGCCCCTTTTTTCCCATTCTTCATCCATGCGCTCCATCCAATATGGCACCCAGCCGACACCGCATTCGAGAAAAGCGACGCGCAGCTTGGGAAACCGTTCGAGCACGCCGCCGTAGATCAAGCCGGCGAATTGAATGAAAGTTTCCACTGGCCGGCCGATGGTGTGCATGAAAATAAAGCTGTCGAAGCGGCTGTCGCCCGCTGGGCCTTCGCGCCGGTTATGAACGCAGAGCGGCACATTGAGTCGCTGCAATTCTTCGTATAAAGGCCAAAACGTTGGCGCGCCCAAGTGCTCCTTCATGCCTTGCGTGGCCACCGCGATGGCGACGAGGCCGAGTTTGGTCACGGCCCGGCTTGCCTCCTCGACTGCCGCCGCCGGGTCTTGCAGCGGCACTAAGCCGATACCCTTGAGCCGCGGGCTTTGTTTACACACGTCGGCGATAAAGTCGTTGTAAGCTCGCGCATAGGCGACGGCGTAATCGCGCTCGATTACGCTGTTGACCGAGAAACTGCTGGTGGGAAACAACACCGAAACATCGATTCCCTCGGTGTCCATGTCTTTGAGCCGGGTCGGAATATCATTATCTTCCATCCCGCCCAGAACGCCGCCCATGTTTGTATCCATGCCGTCTGAAGGCAGCAGCGCGCCGGTTCGCTTCGAATAAGGCGGTGGCAGATATCTGCGCAGGTCGGCGGCTTTTTCGACGATGTGACCGTCGGCATCGATCGTGTCCATGGCAAGTCCTCCTAAGCGATGTTCGTCGACTCGGTGAGTCAACGAGCCGAAGCTTAATCAGTGGACTATAAAGCTGTCAATGGGAATGCTGCGGAGCCGCGTTCTGTGGGCAGAAGGCGGCTCCGCAGAGTGATGGATGAGATTATCGGCGTCGTGTGGCGGGCACCGGAGCTGCAGGTTGGTTCATCGCGAAGGCA
>VBKX01000515.1:0-1001 GCA_005879435.1 Deltaproteobacteria bacterium | reverse complement strand
TGCCCTTGAGCCATCGGCTTGGAGTAGGTTTTAATCAACCACACTCTGCCGGTAAAGCGATTCATTTTGTAAGCGGTGTCGACCGGGCCGCTTGGCGGCGTGATCGTGTACACACCGCCGAGCAGGATGGCGCTCAAAATCAATAACACTGCGCCCGCGCCAGCCCAGGCAATTTTTTCAGTGATCATCGATTTCATCTTCGATCCTCCCAGCAGCGCGAGGGCAAATTAGTATTCACCGCGTTGGCGCTGTAGCCGCTGAATCTCCTGACGGTTACGTTCGGTCTCGTATTGATTACGATTGATCTGCTGCTGTTGTTGGTAGTTGGTGATTTCATGGCCTTGCAACTGATCGCCGACCAACGCGCCTGCGCCTAAGCCTAGAGCACCGCCGATCGCTGCGCCTGCCCCCGGATGCCCTACTGCTGCGCCGACGATGCCGCCAGCCGCCGCTCCGCCCAAGGCACCGACGCCGGCGCCTTTCTCGCGCGTGCTGAGTGGTCCGCCAGCGCAACCCGTTAATAGCAGTGCTCCGGCCAGAAAGGTAATGCCTGTACTCCGAGCTATCGTGGTTTTAGGAAACATAATCGTCCTCCTCTCTCTTCTCCGAATCTAGAACTTGTTTGGTTTGCCTTTACCCTTTTGTTTTCCGCTGCGACTGGCCCCGCCTGTTGTGCCGTCTTTTTCGGCCAGTTGGTGGCGTTCATCAGAGCGTACCCAACCCTTTTCGGGGTCGGCGGACCACTGTGCGTTGGAATTGAACGAGCCCTTGGTGCTCCTATGCTCAGCAGCTTTTCCGCCACGGTGGCCGGTGCTGTTTTCGCCCGGGCCAGCTGCAAGAGCCGTGGAGATTGTCATCGCGCACACGGCATTCAAAGTGATCACTACAATCGAATAGTTCGCAGGTCTCATAACGACTCCTGCTCCGGCGCTTCAATCTTTCGCTCCGGGTGCTGCCGCGTCTGCCACTCGAATTGCGGTCAAAGTGTGTGGCAGCGGCTT
>VBKX01000514.1 GCA_005879435.1 Deltaproteobacteria bacterium | reverse complement strand
CGCTTATATGTTTTGGCTGGGCATCCCGGTGGGTTGCCTGGGTATCGTGATGATCCACCACCTGGTCGGCGGAACTTGGGGTTTTGTGATCCAGCGTTCCCTCGAGTCGGCGATCCGGACCTTTCCCATCATGGCTTTGTTGTTTCTACCCCTGTTGTTCGGGCTGCCGGATTTATTTATCTGGGCGCACCCGCAAGCCGTCGCCCAGGATCCTGTGCTGCTGCAAAAAGCTGCCTATCTCAATATCCCGGCTTTTATCGTCCGCGCGGCTGTGTATTTCACAGTTTGGTTCGCGCTCGGTTATTTTCTAAGCCGCTGGTCGGCGGAACAGGACCGCAGCGCCGACCCCGCCCTCACGCAGCGGCTGCAAACTCTCAGCGGGCCGGGGCTGGTCCTGTACGGACTCACAGTAACTTTTTCCGCCATCGATTGGCTGATGTCTCTGGAGCCGCACTGGTACTCGACGATCTTCGGCATGCTCTTCATGGTCAGCCACGGACTGATCGCTCTGACGTTCGTGATCGGCGTCGCTTATTTTCTGTCGCGGCGTGAGCCGCTGTCGCGCATCATCGCGCCCTGGGTGCTGCACGATTTGGGCAATCTGCTGTTGGCGTTCGTGATGTTGTGGGCCTACATGTCGTTTGCGCAGTTCCTGATTATTTGGGTGGAAAATCTCCAACACGAAATTCCCTGGTATTTGCATCGCATCAACGGCGGCTGGGGCGTGATCGCCGTCGCCTTGATCGTGCTGCAATTTTCATTGCCGTTCATCCTGTTATTGTCGCGCACCGTCAAACGCAAAGCCGGAACGCTTTGCGCGGTGGCCGCCGCGATCGCGCTGATGCACCAGATCGAGCTTTTCTGGTTTGTCGCGCCGACGTTTCATCCCGATGGATTTAGCCTGCACTGGACGACGCTCCTGGCGCCGCTCGGCATCGGCGGTCTTTGGTTCGCGGCGTTTCTCGGCCAACTGAGGGATCGTCCGTTGTTACCATTTCGCGATCCGCGTTTTATCGCCATCGTCGAAGAGCAAGGCTGGGTGCCACATGGTTGACCAAGATCTAACGGCCCGTAGCGCCGAGTCCGGCCACGAGGTCAGCGATATCAATCCAAAGCGAGTCGCCATGGTCGGGCTCGCTTTGGCGACGGTCATCGCCGTTTCGCTGCTCGTCACCTACGGCTTGTTTTACTATTTTTACCGCGGAGAAACACGAACGCGGCCGTTACCGAGCCCGCTTTCCTATAGCCGCGAGCCGACACCGGAGCCCCGTTTGTCGGTCGAGCCAGGCAAAGATCTGAAAACTCTTAAAAGCGAGGAAGACGCGATGCTCAAATCCTACGGCTGGATCGACCGGGACAAGGGAGTCGTCCATATTCCGATCGATCGCGCCATCGAGATCCTGGCTGAAAGAGGACTACCCGTTCGCGCGGCAAAAAGCGCGCCGGCTGCCGAGGCAAATCATCAAAGTCGAAAAGAGGGAAGAAAACGCTAGCGCAAATCATCCGTGATCGAGTCAAGGCGCGCAGGCTGGCGCCTGCGCGCAATGGCACACGACCGGCGGCGGCGTTAACACGTGCTCCGCTGAAAGCCCTTGGGCTCGTGCTCGCGTTCGTATTGGTGCTTGCCGACATCACGCGCGCGCATGACAACACACGGCCGGCGGCGCTGCGCGAGGTCGCCTTCGATCAGAAATTGGCCGAGCAAGTGCCACTCGATCTGAGTTTTCGCGATGAACGCGGCAACGAGGTACGGCTTAGCGATTACTTCGGTCGCAAGCCGGTCATTCTCAACTTCGTCTACTACAAATGCCGCGATCTTTGCCCCTTGCTCTTGGATGGCCTAGTGCGCTCGCTGCGTGCGCTTTCCTTCGATATCGGCAACCAGTTCGCCGTGCTCACCGTAAGTTTCGATCCCCACAACAGCGCTGCACTGGCGGACGCCAAGAATAAAGAATTTCTCGCGCGCTACGCCCGGCCCGGCGCCGCGGACGGCTGGCATTTTCTCACCGGCACCGAGGACTCGATTCAAAAACTCACTAGCGCGGTTGGGTTTCATTACAACTACGATGCCCAAACGGGCGAGTTCGCCCACGCCACGGGAATCGTGCTCTTGACGCCGGCAGGGAAGGTCTCGCGTTACTATTACGGCATCGATTTTTCGCCGCGCGATCTGCGTCTGGGGTTGATCGAAGCTGCCGAGGCGCGCATCGGCACGCCGATCGATCAATTGCTGCTCTTTTGTTTTCATTACGATCCGGTCACGGGCAAATACGGTCTTCTCATCACCAACGTAATACGTCTGGCGGGCGGCCTGACGGTTTTGCTCGTGGCCGGCTTCGTGATCGCGATGCTGCGGCGCGAGCGATCCCACGCGGCGGCGAGCGGCAGGACGGTGTAAGGTCATGTCGACGCTCGGCTTTCCTCTGTTTCCCGAGCAGGCTTCGACGATGGCGCCGCGGGTCGACCAGCTTTATTTTTTTCTCCTGGTCGTAAGTGTGTTTTTCGCCACGTTGATTCTCATCTTGATCATCGCTTTCGCCATCAAATACCGGCGTCGATCGGACGATGAGCAGCCGCGACCCATCAGCGGCAACCTGGGACTGGAAATTCTTTGGACCCTCGTGCCACTTAGTCTCACCCTCGTGATGTTTGTCTGGGGTGCCCGCCTCTATTTCATTACTTTTTATCCGCCGAGCGACGCTCTGGAAATAAACGTCGTCGCCAAGCAATGGATGTGGAAAGTTCAGCATTCGGAAGGGCGGGCGGAAATCGACGAGCTGCATATCCCCACCGGTCGGCCGATCAAACTGATCATGACTTCGCAAGACGTGATTCATGATTTTTTCGTGCCGGCATTTCGCGTGAAGAACGACGTCCTGCCGGGACGTTACACGACGCTCTGGTTCGAAGCGACCAAGCCCGGCGCCTATCGGTTGTTTTGCTCGCAATATTGCGGCACGCAACATTCGGGCATGATCGGCTATATCATCGCGCTGGAGCCGGCGGAGTTTCAGGCCTGGTTGAGCGGCGGCGCCACGGCGGTATCGATGGCGACGGCGGGCGAGAATCTATTCCAAAAACTGGGCTGTGTCTCCTGCCACGCGCCAAACGATACGGGCCGCGGACCCTCGTTAGTTGGGTTGCTCGGCAAGGCCGTGCGTCTGCAGAGCGGCGCTTCGGTGACCGCAGACGAAGACTATATCCGCGAGTCGATCTTGAATCCGCAAGCAAAAATCGTTGCCGGATACCAACCGATCATGCCGACTTTCAAGGGCTTGATCAGCGAAGATGGCATCATGCAGATCATTGCCTATCTTAAATCTCTCAAGCGCGAAGAAGGGGCACAGGTAAAAAAATGAACGGGCCAATCGAAGAACGGCGCCAACATTACCTGAACGTCAATTACGGCCTGAAATCGTGGCTGCTGACCACCGACCACAAACGCATCGCTTGGCTCTATCTGATTGGCGTAACTTTTTTCTTTTTCGTCGGCGGACTTTTTGCGACCTTGATCCGCTTGGAGCTTTTGACGCCGCAAGGCGACCTGGTGCAGGCGGAAACCTACAACAAGCTATTCACCATGCACGGCGTCACGATGATTTTCTTTTTCTTGATTCCGTCGATCCCGGCGGTCTTGGGAAATTTTCTGATTCCTTTGATGATCGGCGCCCGCGACCTCGCTTTCCCGCGCCTTAACTTGGCCAGTTGGTATATTTATATTCTCGGCGGCTTGTTTACCCTCGCGGCCGCGGCCGCCGGTGGGGTCGATACCGGCTGGACGTTTTACACGCCATACAGCAGCATCTATTCGAATACCCACGTCGCGCTGACGGTCATCGGCATTTTCATCACCGGTTTTTCGTCGATTCTTACCGGGCTCAATTTCATCGTCACCATCCATACCATGCGCGCTCCCGGCATGACCTGGTTCCGCCTGCCTTTGTTTGTCTGGGCGCATTACGCCACCAGCATTATTTTTATTCTAGGAACTCCGGTGATTGCGATCACGCTGGCGTTAGTAGCGTTGGAACGACTGTTCGGCCTGGGAATTTTTAATCCGGAACTGGGCGGCGACCCGCTATTGTTCCAGCATCTCTTTTGGTTTTACTCCCATCCGGCGGTTTACATCATGATTCTGCCCGGTATGGGAGTGATCAGCGAATTGATCACCTGTTTTTCGCGCAAGCGGGTTTTCGGTTACGATTTTATTGCCTTTTCGAGTCTCGCCATCGCGGTGCTGGGGTTTCTCGTCTGGGGGCATCACATGTTTGTCAGCGGGCAGTCGGTTTATGCCAGTATGATTTTCTCGCTTTTGAGCATGCTGGTGGCGATTCCCTCGGCGGTTAAGGTCTTCAACTGGACGGCGACGCTTTACAAGGGCTCGATCTTATTTGATGCGCCGATGCTTTACGCCCTCGGCTTCATCGGCCTGTTCACCATCGGCGGTCTCACCGGGTTATTTTTGGCGACTTTGGGCGTCGACGTCCACGTTCACGATACCTACTTCGTGATCGCGCACTTCCATTACATCATGGTAGGCAGCGCGGTGATGGCCTATCTCGGCGGCATTCATTTTTGGTGGCCGAAGATGACCGGGCGAAAATATCCCGAGCCTTTGGCGCGGCTGGCCGCGGTGATTATTTTTCTCGGCTTCAACCTGACTATCTCGGCATGCCGCGCCGCTACCATGTCTATCCGCCCGAGTTTCAGGTGCTCAACGTGATGTCGACCGCGGGCGCATCGATTCTCGCGGTGGGCTATGTTTTGCCACTTGCCTACTTGATCTGGTCGCTGCGGTACGGGGCCGTCGCCGGCATGAACCCGTGGAAAGCGAAAGGCTTGGAATGGGAGACCCCGTCGCCGCCACCGACCGATAACTTCGATGTGACGCCGGTGGTGCTCCAGGAAGCCTACGCCTATGACGTAGACGAGCCGGAAGTCATTTATGCTTCGGAGAAAGCTGCCCATGTCTGATTTCCCGGCAATTAATGCGCACCAATTCGACGACGCCGCGCAGCAGCATGAGGCTTCTTGGCTTGGAATGTGGGTATTCTTGGCGACCGAAGTGATGTTCTTCGGTGGGATGTTTCTGGGCTATTTGCTCTACCGTACTACTTATCCGCAGGCCTTTGCGAGCGCCAGCAACCATTTAGACTTATGGCTTGGCACGATTAACACCGCGGTTT
>VBKX01000513.1 GCA_005879435.1 Deltaproteobacteria bacterium | reverse complement strand
GCCGGGCGCCGTCAGACCGTCAAAAATTTCATCGCGGGCTACTCCGAAGGAGTCGCCATGCTTCACAAAGACAAGGAGGCGAGTAAAAAAGCGATCGCCAAGTTCCTCCATTCCGAGGATCCGGAAAGTATTGAAGCGAGTTGGCAATTCGGCATCGACGTTATCGAGCGCATTCCCAACCTGGACCCGGAAATGTTTAAACTCGTGATCGAAGAGCGGGCACGCACGCGGCCCGAAGCGGCCAAGGCCAAACCGGAACAGTTTTTTGACGACAGCCTGGTGCGAGAGCTGGAGAAGGAAGGATTCTTCAAAAAGATCTACGCGCGTTAAGGCAAAGCCATGGGTATTTGATCTTGCTGGCCATGCACTTATCCTGGTTGAGTTGCTGCGCATGGACTCGGCAAGCCGTTGATCGATTGGGCCTGCCGATTGTGGGTCGATGTAGAACCGTTGAATGCTAGTGTGAACCCGCGCTCAAACCGCTCGCCTGAGCGACGATTTCCTTGACGCTCTTGTCCAGATCTAGCGGGCGGTTGACGCGCGCGCTGTCGCGCTCGGCGACGAGCGCGTAAATTTCCAGCCGGTTACCTTCCGGATCGAGAAAATAGCATGACACGGTGTTGCCCATTTCCTCGTAAGCATGGCTCACACAGTGGTCGATCGGCACGCCCAACGCCTTAAAACGCTCGTAATATGCCTTGACGTCGGCAGGCGTGTCGGCGCGCCAGGCGATATGCGCAATGATCTTGGCGTTGCCCTCGCGTCCCTTGGCGAGAGCGAGTTGGTGGTCTTCGATATTGGGGTCAGCCGTCAGAAATACCATCCGGCCGGGGTGCTCGCGGTATTTCACGAGGCCCAATACATCCTTGTAAAACGCAACCATCTTGTCCAAGTCATTTACATAAAGCACCACGTGGCTGAGACCTTTAATCGTCGGCATAAGTAACGCCTCCTTTAGGATTTCACGCGCGGCAGCGCGCGCAGTCCGGTCAACGTCATTTTGATTTTCTATCGTAATCGGCACGATCTTTGACCAGAACGTATCTGATTACTTTGTCTGATGTCAATGAAAGACTGGGTACCGGGATTGACACAACCCGTAGCTCAGGTCCTCGTGGCGAGCGTAATGATCAACCATCAGCTCGCTGCGGGATCGTTTATTTAAAACGTGTTTGTCGTGGTTTTCGGTTTACTGGCTGGCCGACTCAGCCGCGCGATTTTCGATCTCTGCGCGGGGTCGTCAGATCTCTTGATTAACCGCAGCCTGGCGCCGGGGTATAGGAAGCCTGGTGTCGTATCCAGTTGTTGTTTCCTATCCCCGGCGAAGGCCTACTGAGCAAACGTTGTGCCCCGATTTATCGCCGCGAGCTTGCCGACTTTAGAGAAGTTAAACCCGCGTGCAAGGACTTGCGCTGTAGGGTCGCAATGGCAGGTTTGCCTGCTAAATATTTCAACCGACTTGATCGGGTTGATTTGTCGATGCAGCGCGTCGAATTACTCCGGCAGATTGTGCTATATCAGAATCGCGCCAGGTATTTCGCAGATGGCGGCCGCGGGCGCGCGAAGCGCCATTGATAAAAAAGGGGGGGATGATGCGTCGAGTTTTATTTTGCGCCGCGCTCATTGCGGTAATCTGTTGTCCGCTGACCGCACCGGCCCAGGAGAAAAAGCTGGAAAAACTTCGCACCGGCGGCGGCTCCGCGTCGGGCGCGCAGATGTCGATTTGGCTCGCCAAGGAAGGTAATTTCTACGAGAAGAACGGTCTCAATATGGAGGTAATCAGCATTCCGGGAAGCTCGCTGGCACTGCAGGCGATGCTTTCGGGAGAGCTGCCGATCATCCAAGCCGGCGGCGCGGGACCGATTCAAGCCGCGCTCTCCGGCACGGATACCGTGATCATCGCGACCATTGCGAAAAAATTCAACTGGTGGATCTTCGCCCAGCCCAACATCAACCGCGTCGAAGATCTGCGCGGCAAAATATTCGGCACGACTCGCTTTGGGACCCAGTCCGACCTTGCCTCCCGCATCGCGTTACGGCGCGCCGGCATCGATCCGGAGCGCGACATCACCATGGTCCAGACGGGCGGGCCGGCGGAAACCATCAGCGCAATGGTCGCCGGCAAGATTCAGGCTGCAGCAGTGACGCCGCCGGCGACCCTACAGGCGCGGAAAATGAAACTCAAAGATCTGGTGGACCTTTCCAAGCTCGACGTCGAGTATCACGTCAACGGCGTGGTGACGACGCGCAAGTTTTTAAAGTCCAATGAGGATACCGTTCGACGTTATCTCAGGGCGTACATCGAGGGCGCGGTGCGTGGAATGAAGGACAAGGCCTTTGCCATGAAAACGATGGGAAAGTATTTCCGTACGGATGACCAAGATGTTCTCGAAGAAACCTACGAGATGATCATAAAAACCGGCTTTAGCGTGCCGCCCTATCCGGCGGGCATCGCGGGTCTGTTGCAGGAGCTGGAAAAGCCGTTTCCAAAAGCCAAAGGCGCGAAGCCGGAAGATTTCGCTGACGGCCGGCTGGTGCGCGAGCTAGATCAAAGTGGTTTTATCAAGTCACT
>VBKX01000516.1 GCA_005879435.1 Deltaproteobacteria bacterium | reverse complement strand
TCACGCCCACCACGGCGCCGGTCTCCAGATCGACCGCGTGCTCCGCCTTGTGCGCCAAGTGCGTGCGTCCATCCTTCATCTTGGTGATCTTGGCGTCCGGGTCATGCGGATGCGTCCAATCGTCATTGGAGCCTTTGTTCTTTCGCTTGCGATCGATGCGCGCCAAGTCCTCGCGAGTGGGTGTCTCTATGCCCGAGGCCTGTGCCAGCTTGGTGAGAAACTCCTGATAGCTCTCGCCGCTGTCGCGACGCACGATACTGCGCAGCGCCGCATTGGCTTCAAGCGTGGTTGCGTCAATGCCAATCGTCTTCCCGTTTACCAACCCCGCTTCGGCGAGTTGCTTAAGGATCCACGTGAAGACCTCCCGGTGCGGCGCCATCTCCACCAACTCCATATCCAGAAATCGGCGCAGCGCAAAGGAATCGGCCGCCCGCCAGGCAATCGCGCGCTCCGAATCGAGTCCTTCGAAGTACCCAATCAACAACAGTCGAAAATAGCGACCGGGCGTCAGACTGGGTCGCCCCATCGTCTCCGTATAAAACCGCGCGCACAACCCCTCAACGTACGCATCAAACCCGGCTTTGCCCAAAATCCGATTCAACCGCTCATAAAAAGGATGGGCGGCCGTTGTCGGCAGATCGTTCGTGGCTATCCATATCGTCGATTGACGCCCACCGCGCTTACG
The DNA here is from genome assembly GCA_005879435.1 of Deltaproteobacteria bacterium. Lineage (GTDB taxonomy): Bacteria > Desulfobacterota > Binatia > UBA9968 > UBA9968 > DP-20. Next base: position 4,801 of record VBKX01000516.1, on the reverse strand, counting down.
TTTTCCCATGGCCATGCGTGCGACTGTACTACGCCTCTCACTTTCTCGCGAATGATTACTCAATTATCCGTCACTAAATCGTGCAGACTTTCACCACGGACTGATAGGGAAGAAAAGGCAAGATGGCGGGTGCTTTTGGGGATATCGAAGGTTTCCCCGTGCCACTGAAAAATCGTCTCCGTCTTTTGAAACCCGAGCAATAAAGGATCGCTTTCCGCCTCGTCCGTCGGCGAGACGTCATACCAACCGATTTCCTTTTCCTTATTCGGGTAGACGTCGGCGCCGAGCGTTTTCGCGATCAACTGAGCCCCAAGGCAAATTCCCAACACCGGAATATTTCGCCGCAGGGCTTCTTCGATCAATCGCATCTCGGTGGTCAGATGGGGCAGCCGGTCCGCGTCGTTGACACTCATCGGTCCACCCAAGACCACCAACCCGTTGTAGCCATCTAGACTCGGCTGGGCGTCCGGATGGCGCGCGAAATTTACATATCGGATACGGAAGCCCGAGCGCTTCAACAAAGGGTTTAAAGTCCCGAGAAGCTCATGCGGCACATGTTGGAGAACGAGCAGTTTCTTCATCGCAAAACTGATTCGTGAGGTAGTTGATTATAACGAGAGAGCGCGGAAATTCAAAATACCAAATGCGGTACTAGGCTGACGGACACTTGTAGAGGTGCATGCCCAAGGGTGATAAGAGTTGGATTGCGGTAATGGATCGCCATGAAGAATCGCGAGATCGACGCTGCCTGGTCTTATCATAACGGCACGAAGCATTCGTACGAGAGCGTTCGGACGAGTCGGCATTATCTCGACTGGGACAACCAGCCCATCCCTTTCAAGATCTATTCCGAGCTGGAGCCTATTTCGCTACCCGAACATTTATCGTCTTCGGGTGTGCCGGCAATTTCGGCTATATCGAGCCGCACCGCGGCGCGGCATGATGCCGTCCTACCGACGCGACAGACCTTGGCGGAAATCTTATTTCTCTCCGCCGGCGTCACCAGGCGGAGAAGCTATCCGGGCGGGGAGATGCTGTTCCGCGCGGCCGCGTGCACGGGCGCGCTCTATCACATCGATCTCTATCTCGTGTGTGGCGAGCTTGAGGATCTCGAGGCGGGGGTTTATCACTTCAGCCCGCAGGATTTCAGCCTGCGCAAACTACGCGCGGGTGACTATCGTTCATTCCTGGTCGTTGCCAGCGGCGAAGAGACTTCGATCGCGAATGCTCCATGCGTGATCGTCAGCGCGTCAACATTCTGGCGCAACGCGTGGAAGTACGAGGCGCGCGCTTATCGCCACTGCTATTGGGACAACGGCACCATTCTCGCCAATCTTTTGGCCGCAGCCGCCGCGCGGAATATCGCTGCCAAGGTGGTTCTCGGCTTCGTCGATGCGACAGTGAACCAGCTTTTGGGCCTGGATAGTCAGCGCGAGGGGCCGCTCTCTCTCGTCGCGATGGGTGAGGCATCGCCGGGGCGAATTGGTCTGTCTCGGCCGATGGAGCCGCTAGTATTCGAAACCACGCCGCTATCGAAAACCGAGCTTGACTACCCGCCGATGAGGACGATGCACGAGGCATCTTCGCTGGAAAACGAAGAGGAAGTCGTGGCGTGGAGGGAAGGAAAAGGAAAGGCGGAAGGCAAAAGGATAAAGGATGAAGGAGGAAACGCGCGGCTTTTTCCGCTTCAATTGTCGCGTGATGAGGAATTTCCTCAAGACACGATCGAGGAGGTGGTCGTCCGGCGCGGCTCGACGCGTGAGTTTGTTCGCGAAACGATTACCTTCGCGCAGCTCTCAACGATGCTCGATCGGGCGACGGGCGGCATCAACGCGGACTTTCTCACGGCAATAGAGGAGTCGCTTAACGACCTTTATCTGATCGTCCACGCCGTGGAAGGTCTGCCGTCCGGCGCTTATGTCTTTCGTTGCCATGAGCGTGCGCTCGAATTACTGAAAGAAGGCGACTTTCGCCGCGAGGCGGGCCACCTCGGTTTGGGTCAGGAGATTCCGGCCGATTGCAGCGTCAATATTTACTTTTTAGCCGATCTGAATGAAATTCTGGCACGTTTCGGCAATCGAGGTTATCGCGCCGCCCAGCTCGATGCCGCGATCATGGGCGGAAAACTCTATCTCGCCGCTTACGCGCAACGCCTCGGTGCTTCCGGACTAACGTTCTTCGATGACGATGTGACGGAGTTCTTCTCGCCCCATGCCGCGGGCAGGAGCGTGATGTTTCTAGTCGCGGTAGGAAAGTCGGCGAAACGAAAAAAGCTCAATCCGTAGATAGTGACCACGAGTCTTCTTCACGTGATCACGAACAAGCCCGCCACGCGCTCATCGATAGTTATAATTCATCGCGCCGCGCGGCTGCAGAACGTCAATCTCTGTGGGAATAGGCAGGGCATCCTTGCTGACCGTAAGCGTGTCCGTATTAAGAGTCCGCGTTTTCATGCCCGCGCTAAATTGTTGAATCAGATAGGGACTATCACGGTGATGCATCGGAATGGCGATCTTTGGTTTAAGTTGAGCAAGGACCTCCTTGGCGAGCTCCGGTCCCATCGTGCGCCCGCCGCCGATTGGCGTGAGTGCCACGTCCACCTTGCCGAACGCTTTGATCTGTTGCTCGTTTAGTTTTTGGCTCAAGTCCCCCAAATGCGCGATGCACAGGGTGCCCAAGTCGAAGACGAATGCAGAGCCTTTGATGCCTTCGACGACTTCGGCGTTTTGATGAATCGGCACGTTATAGATCAGCGTATCTTTGATGCTCGTGCTGACTTTGTTCCAGTCCGCGCCATAATTCGTCAGGCCGCGCAGGATGACGGGGTTGCCCAGCACGATCTGGACGGCATTGTGATTGAACATTTCTTTGCCAACGGTGACGACGTCGCCGACCACGTTTGGGTTCGGATACCATCCCGGCCCCAAGGGATCGGTGACGATGCGGGTTCCCTTGCTGGTCGTGATGAGAAAAAAATTGTGGCCGAAGTATTGAATCGTAGCGTCGACGTTCGCCGCATAGGCAAGCGATCCAAATCCGTGGGCCACGTCCGGGTCCCGGCAAGCGGAATGAGCAGAAGGGCTAAAGGTAAGAAGTGAGCTAAGGAAAATTGTCGAGCTAAAGATTAACCGTATGGTTTTAAATTGACGAAGCAGATCATGACGGTCACGATCACGGTGCTTGCCACAACGCCGCGCATCCATGAACAGCAGGCTATTGGATTGAAGTCGAAAAAACAATCGGCGGACTGCTATCTGACCACGGGAGTTTCCAGAGCCGAAATTTTTCGGCCCCTCGGTTCTTGGATGCGAAAACAGGCCGAGTCAATCGGGCAAGGTCTTGCAATCAGGTACAGAATTTTCTCAGTGCATTAAGCAAATCCTAAGCACCGTTAAATAATTCAAAGCGAGCATCACTGCTCAGACGAGGCCTAACATGCCCGCCAGCGCACCGGCTGCGAGCAGCCACAGCGGATTCCATGACGTGCGCAAAACCACGGCGACAGTGATTAGAGTGATCAAATAGCCGCTCCAGTCGTGGTTCACGGCGCGCATCAGGATCGTCGCACTAGCAAGCATCAGTCCAATGGTAATCGGCGTCAGGCCGCGGCGGATGGCGCGCCCGATCGGGGCATTGGGATGGCGCTCGTTGAAATGCCCGACAAGGAGAGTGAGAGTGCTGGCCGGCACCAGCAGCGGGATTGTGGTCGCGGCTGCACCCTTCCATCCCGCCAGGTGCCATCCGATAAGTGTGACGTACATGACGTTGGGGCCGGGCGCCACCTGCGCCAAGGTGTAGATCTCGGCAAACTGCGCGCTGGTCAACAGGTGGTGCACTTCCACCACATAGCGGTGAATGTCCGGCAGGATTGTCGACGGACCGCCGACAGCCACGAACCATAGGGCCAAGAAATGCAGAAACAGCGCGCTGAGGTCAATGCGATCCATCACGCCTGCTCTTTCCAGGCCGCGAAGACGGCCCAGGGCGCGAGGCCGCCCATGACCCACAGGAGCGGCCAGCGCATCACGCCGACGCCGACGAAGGCCAATATGCCGAACAGCCACGGCCGCCAGCGCCGCGGCAGTACCATTGCTAACTTGATCACAGTAGCGAGCAGCAGGCCAGCCGCCACGATGGACATGCCGGCGAGCGCTTGCTGCACCTGCGGCAGCGCGCCATATTGCTGGTACAGCACGCCCATGCCGATGACCACGAGACATGGCCATCCCAAGAATCCGGCGACGGCGGCCGCGGCGCCCGTCCATCCGGCGAATCGATAGCCGACCATCACCGTCAGATTGAGCACGTTTGGCCCGGGCAGGAGTTGACCGAGCGTTAACACGTCGACAAACTCCCGCTCCGTGAGCCAGCGCTGTCGATCGATCAGCTGGCGCCGTGCCCAGAAAATCGCGCCGCCAAAACTGGACAGGCTAATACGTGAAAAAGTGAGGAATAGATCGAGCCGGCTTACACGCGGCTTATGTGATTCTGTTTGCTCCATAGTTTCTTGGCTTGATGCGTTCCAGGGGTTGAACTGAAGACTTTTTCTTCGTTGAATCTTGAGCAGGTTTCTGAAAAAAATTTCGGAATGCTTCGACACGCTCAGCATGAACGGAAAATCTCATTCATTTCAACCCCGTCTCCGCTTGCTTTGAGGCTTGTAGGATGGATGTCGAGCTGTTTTAGATCCGTTTGCTTTCGTTTGCTCAGACTTGCGAGCAACGTCGCCGTCATCGCCGCCGCGAATCGCTCGTCGCCGCACCCTAACAAACGCAAGGGCTGTCCGCGACGCAGGCTGCTT
>VBKX01000018.1:1627-4910 GCA_005879435.1 Deltaproteobacteria bacterium | reverse complement strand
CCACAGTTTCACTGAAGTGGTGCTGTTCGATCCCGTCGAGCCGGACACGATCTATGGTGTGCTGCGGGCGCCGGATAACGAGGCAGGACGCGCGCTGATCGATAGGGAGAGCTCGCGCATAGTCGCCGACTACGACCTCGCTGAGGACGGAAGCCGCATCAGGAGCCAGCGCGGTGCTAAGGAACATTTTCTCGAAGGACTCAAAATTTCCGGGCGCTATATCGAGGAGATGAAGAAAATATTTCGTGGCGAAGCGCTCCCGGCTGAGCTGGTCTATCTCCCGTTGGTGGAATCGTCATTTAATATCCGCGCGCGCTCGGGAGTGGGCGCCGTCGGTATGCGGCAGTTTATGCCGGATACCGGGAAAAAATTTATGCGCATCGACGCGAAGATCGACGAGCGGCGCGATCCGTTCGCATCGACCAAAGCGGCGGCCCGTCTGCTCAAAGAAAATTATCGTCTTTTAGGAAATTGGCCCCTGGCGATCACCGCCTACAATCATGGGACCGACGGGATATTCCGCGGCATTAAGGCGGTGGAATCCGATAACCTTGTGGATTTGATTCGGCGCTATCAGTCGCCGCCGTTCGGCTTTGCTTCGAAGAATTTCTACGCGGAATTTCTCGCCGTCGTGGCAATCGCAACCAACAGCGACACCTACTTCCCCTTCTTGCGGGTGCATCGCCCGGTGACGCTGCGCGAGGTGACCATGAAACGGCAGGCGCCGCTGCATGCGGTGCTCAAACCCGCGGCGATTTCCCAGTCTGACTTTTTTGACTGGAATCCGGCTCTCGATCCGGCGGCAAAATTCATTCCCACCGGCTATCGGATCAAGCTTCCGCCGGAGAAAATCGATACTTTTGTCGCTGCTGAACGTCGATGGAAGGCGGCGCCACAGAGCCAACATACGACTGTGACTGCAACGGTCCGTCAGGCAAAAACGGCGGCCGGCGTGCGCTCGGCAAAGGCAAAACCAGCGAGTGGAGTGACGGTCAGTACATCGCAGCGCATCGCGGTGGCGCGCAAATCGACTCTGCCCGCGAAGGTCACGGCGGCGAGCGCGAAGCGGGTGCCGGTCAAAGTGGCTACCCAATGATCGCCTCATCACTCCTTGAGTACGTCAATTCATACGCAAAAGATTGGTTTTTGCCGGACCCGACGGATTTCCTCAGGCTTGAAGGCAGTTCGGGTTAGCTTATAATGACCGATGCCCTATGGATGCGCTTCTGATTAAGCTTACGGCGGTTGCTTATTTGATTGCGGCGGGGAGTTTTTTTCTCTACCTATTTCGCGGCGCAGCGGCGACGCGCGTGCCGACGGTGTTGCTGCTCTTTGGTTTCGTAGTTCATTCGCTTGGGGTCACCATTCTTTTTTTTCGCGAGGGCTTTGCCACCGTCGCCGTCATGGGCGACGCGTTGCTCTTCAATAGCTGGCTGATGGTCGGCGTCTATTTGCTGATTCAACTCAGATACCGCCTCACTGTATTGGGCGGCATCATTGCGCCGTTAGCATTTCTCATGACCTTTGCGGCCTCCGCCGTAGGCGGCGGCGTCGGTGAGATTCCACCGGGATTCCAAACTTTCTGGCTGCCGCTTCATGTCACTTTGGCTTTTCTCGGCAACGCCGTCTTCGCTCTCGCCTTCGGCGTTAGCCTGATCTACTTGTTGCAAGAACGCCACCTCAAGCATAAGAAACTTACAGTATTGATGAAACGCTTTCCGTCCTTGGAGTCGCTCGATCGGCTCAATTACAAACTTTTGATGTGGGGATTTCCTTTGATGACACTGGGGATCCTTACGGGGAGCCTGTGGGCGGGCATTCACTGGGGCGACTATTGGTCCTGGGATCCGCGCCAGATTTCTTCCGGCATTGCCTGGTTGTTTTACGGCGCTCTACTGCACGGGCGCATTACTGCGGGATTCCGCGGCAAGAAAGCGGCGGTTTTAGGCCGGTTCGAATAGCTCGTGCAAAACCAAATCGTCATCGTCGGATTGAACCATCGCAGCGCGCCGATCGAAGTGCGCGAAAGCGTCGCGTTCGAGAATTCCTACGTGCAAGATGCTTTGGCGCGCTTGCGCGGCTATCCGTCGATCCATGAGGGAGTGATTTTGTCTACCTGTAACCGCGTCGAGGTCGTTGCCGCGGCTGGCAACGGGCAATCCGCATTCGACGAAATTACCGGTTTCCTCGCCGAACAAAAGGCGCAGCGTCACGCTGGGCCGCTTGATGATCATATTTACACTTATCAAGGCGCCGACGCCGTGCGCCATCTATTTCGCGTCGCTGCTAGCCTCGACTCGATGGTGATCGGCGAGCCGCAGATTCTTGGCCAGCTAAAACAATATTACGACGCGGCGCAGCAAGCGGGAACGGTGGGCGCGATCTTGCACCGCTTGTTCCATCGTTCCTTCTCCGTGGCGAAACGGGTGCGCAGCGAGACCGGCATCGGTAGTGGCGCGGTGTCGATGAGCTCGATCGCGGTGGATTTGGCAAGGCGCATTTTCGATCGATTCGACGACAAGTCGGTTATGCTGATCGGGGCAGGTAAAATGGGCGATCTGCTGGCGCGTCATCTGCAGAGCCACGGCGTGCAGACGCTTATGGTTACCAATCGGACCTTTGAGCGCGCGGTGGCGTTGGCCGAAAGAATCCGCGGTAATCCTATTCGTTTTGATGATTTTCCGCGCTATCTCAAAATGGCCGATCTCGTCATCGGTTGCGCGGGAGTGGCGGATTTCGTGATCGATGCCGCGACGGTGGAAAAAGTTCTGCGGGAGCGAAAGCAAAAAGCGATGTTCTTCATCGATATCGGCGACCGGCGCAATTTCGATCCTAAAATTAACGATCTAGACAACGTTTATCTTTATAACATCGACGATCTCAAGAGCGTTGCGGACGATAATCTTCAGGAGCGCTCGAACGAGGCGGAGAAGGCTGAAAAAATCGTGCTCGAAGAAGTACGGAGTTTTATCCGCTGGATGGGCACACTGGAGCAAGTGCCGACGATCACTGCGCTACGCCAACGTTTCGAGGAGATCCGCCTGCGCGAGATAGAAAAATCCTTGGGCGGAGGCCTGAAAGAGCTGTCCGAAGCGCAGCGGGCGGCGTTGCAGGACATGACCACAGCCATGGTCAATAAAATGCTGCACGGCCCGATCTCCAATTTGAAGAAAAGCTCACCGAAAGATGATGAAGACGGCACGCTTTACGTCGCGGCTTTGAAGAAGCTTTTCAACCTGGAGGACAAATGAGCCGGCTGCGCATCGGCACGCGCGGCAGCGCG
>VBKX01000018.1:0-1573 GCA_005879435.1 Deltaproteobacteria bacterium | reverse complement strand
TGCGTTATTAAAACTGGCGGCGACCGGTTTCTCGACACGGCGATTCAAGATATCGGCGGCAAGGGTGTTTTCACCAAAGAAATCGAGGATGCCTTGCTGCGCGGCGAGATCGACTTGGCCGTTCATTCGTTGAAAGATTTGCCGACCGAGTTACCGCAGGGACTGGTGATCGCTGCCGTTCCCAAGCGGGAAGATGCGCGCGATGTGCTCATTACCCATTCAAAAAGCAAGCTCGCGGAATTGGCATCGGGCGCGAGAGTGGGAACCGGCAGCCTGCGCCGTCGCACCCAAGTGCTCAGTCGGCGACCGGATTTGGCGGTAATCCCGGTGCGCGGCAATATTGATACCCGGCTCGGGAAACTCGATGAGGGTCAATTCGACGCCCTGATCATGGCGGCTGCGGGTCTCACACGGATTGGGAAAGAGGACCGCATCAGCGAGTTCTTGAGCGACGACGTGTGTGTGAGCGCGGTGGCGCAGGGCGCGCTGGGCATCGAGTCGCGCGACGACGGAGTGATGCGCCCGCGCCTGGCGGTTGTCATGTACCGATCGGCGCACGGGCGAGAGTCGACGGCGATGAACTCAAAATGATTGGTGTTGTTGCAAGTCCGGACGGCAAGGGACTTTGCCGTAGTGAAATTTTCGGACTGACGGCCGAAGCCGTCACTTTGGGTAAGCGTCTAGCAGAGCAGCTATTAAGACTTGGGGCCGACAAATTGCTCGCGAGCATCTTAACTGATGGATAAAGCAACGAATCAACGCGAAGATTCCAAGCGCCAACCGCTGGCGGGAAAGCGCATCGTCGTGACGCGCGCGCGGACGCAGGCGGAAAGTCTAGCGCGGCGCATCGAAGAATTGGGCGGCGAAGTCATCGAATTCCCGACGATTGAAATATGCCCGCCGGAGAGCTTTGCCGCATTCGATGACGCGGTGGCAAAGATCGACGATTATGATTGGCTGATCTTTACCAGCGTAAATAGCATCGAGCCGTTTTTGTTCCGGCTGAAACGAAATGGCAAAACGGCGGCGGAGCTTACGCGGCTTAAAGTCGGCGCCATCGGTCCGGAAACGGCACAGCGGTTGGAAGAATTTGGTATCCACGCCGGTCTCGTACCGGAGCGCTATCAAGCCGAAGGAATACTTGATGCGGTTAAACCGGAGACGATGGAGGGAAAGCGTGTCTTGATCCCGCGAGCCGCCGAGGCGCGAGAGATTTTGCCGGAAACGTTGCGAGAGTGGGGCGCATCGGTGGATGTCGTCGTCGCATACCGCACGATTGTGCCGGCGGTCGATGTGGCGCCGCTGGCCGAACTGTTGCGCCTGCGCAAAGTCGATGTGATCACGTTCACGAGTTCGAGCACGGTAAAAAACTTTACGCGGCTATTCGACAACAAAAACCTCGACGCGCTGGCCGCAGGCAGCGCGCTCGCATGCATCGGGCCGATTACTGCTCGCACCGTGGAGCAGTTGGGCGGTCATGCGGGTATCGTCGCAGAAGAATTTACAATCCCGGGTATGGTGCGGGCGATCGTCGAATATTTCGGATCGAGGCCGGAAGTAGAGCATCGTTTTT
>VBKX01000511.1 GCA_005879435.1 Deltaproteobacteria bacterium | reverse complement strand
TGCGTCGCCAAGGCAGATACATGTTCAAGCTCGCCGGCGGCGCCGATTTTCCAGACCCGCTGCCGGCTTACGAAGAATATGTTTGCGAACCGAACCTGCAAAATCGCCGGCTGAACGAAAGCGGTTACTGCGATAAGGAATATGACGCGCTGTTGAAAAAAGCCGAAGGCGAAGTGGATTTGACGAAGCGCAAGGCGATTTTCAAACAGGTGGTGACCAAGCTAACAGATGATCTACCGATTCTCGTTATCGGTTTCACGCCGCGATTTTTTACGTTTCGTAGCCATATAAAGAATTTCACCACCAACGCCAGCGGTGATTTTGAGCCTTGGGGTGCCGGTCTGAGCCACGCCTGGATCGACAAGTAGGCTTCGTCCAAATATGACGAATACTGACTTCGCTGCCAAGAAACGAAGGGTTCGCAGTGGTGCAAAGGTCCCTGGCCCCTAAGCGCAAAGGGCGCCACCCATCTCATGTTTGCCCGCTATATTGTCCAGCGCATCTGGCAACTCATTCCGGTGCTCCTCCTGGTCAGCATGGCGGTGTTTCTCATCGTGCGCATCATTCCGGGAGATCCGGTTTTGATGATGATGGGAATCGACGCGGAAGAGCGCTCGCGCATCAGTGACGAACAGTATCATGCGGTACAACAACAACTGGGCTTTGACCGACCGATCTACGTTCAATATCTGAGCTGGCTCAAAAGAATCGTCCAAGGCGATATGGGTTTGTCGCTACGCTCGCGCCGGCCGATCTTCGAAACCATCTTTGAACGCTTTCCGGCGACGATCTATCTGGCCATCGCCGCTTTGCTCACAGGTGTGGCCATTGCCATCCCGGCCGGTGTTATCGCGGCGATGCGCCAAAACACCGGCGCGGATTACGCGGCGATGGGATTTGCTCTCTGGGGCATCGCGATGCCCAACTTCTGGCTCGCGCTCATGCTCATCGTCTTGTTTAGCGTGATACTCGGATGGCTGCCCGCGATCGGCTATGCGAGTCCGTTCGAGAACCCAGTGGGTTTCCTGCAACATGCGTGCTTGCCCGCCGTCGTCATGGGCATGGATCTCGCCGCGCCGCTGACGCGCTATATCCGCGCCGAGATGATCGAGCAGTTGTCCCAGGACTATGTGCGCACCGCATGGGCCAAGGGGCTGCCGTCGCGCATGGTTATAGTCAGGCATGCTCTCAAAAACTCGCTGATCGCTGCCGTAACCGTGGTGGGACTGCAGACAGCGCGGATTCTCGGCGGCTCGACCATCATCGAGACCGTGTTCTCTTGGCCGGGGGTTGGCAGGCTCTTGATCGACGGTGTCTACTCCCGCGACTATCCGATCGTTCAGGGCAGCGTGCTCATCATCGCTGTGACTTATGTATTCATCAATTTGTTCGTCGATATCGTTTACAAGTGGCTGGACCCGCGTATTCAGCTCGAATAGATCGAACGGAACATGAAGCAGGAACCGCTGCCCGTAATTCTAATCGCCGCCGATGCGGCGAATTCACATCTCACGCGGTTTGTCGACGCCTGCCATGTCATCGTTCGCAATCGCCTGGCGCTTTTCGGACTGATGATTGTCTGCATGTGGCTCGTGACGGCGTTGCTCGCACCCTATCTGGCCACTCATGACGCTTACGAAATCAACATCGCCAACCGTCTGCAAAGTCCGAGCAGCGACCATTGGCTCGGAACCGATTCCCTGGGGAGAGACACCTATAGCCGAATCGTGTTCGGCGCGCGCACAGCTTTTCAAGTGGCTATTGGCGCGGTCTTTCTTGGGGCTTTTTTTGGCATCCCGATCGGCGCCGTCGCCGGATTCGGCGGCCGCTGGGTCGACGCGGGATTGATGCGCCTGATGGACGCGATCATCGCCTTTCCCGGCAGGCTGCTCGCCATCGCTCTAGTCGCTTCGCTCGGCGGCGGGCTTTATTCTCTCTACATCGCCCTCGGCATCAACTCGATTCCTTCCTATGCGCGGATCGTTCGCGCCGTCGTTCTTGGGCAAAAGGAAAAGGAATACGTGCAAGCGGCGCGCATGACCGGCGAGTCGGAGTTGAGCATCCTCTTTTTACAAGTGCTGCCGAATTGTTTGTCGCCGCTCCTCATCCGCGTGAGCCTCGATTTCGCTCATGCGATCTTGGCCGAGTCCTCGCTGAGTTTCCTCGGCCTCGGGTTGCCGCCGCCCACGGCAAGTTGGGGATTGATGCTGAAGGAAATAACTCCTTTTCTTCAGCTCCAACCGATGGCGGCAATTTTTCCTGGGCTGACCATCTCGTTGATCATCTTAGGCTTTAATCTCCTCGGCGATGGACTGCGGGATGTCTTCGACCCCCGCCAGTATGGGCGCTAGAATTATTTCACTATGAAGACCACGAAGGTTTCGGATCACTTCTCTTGGCCATCGTATTACTATGGCGCAAAGTTGTCGCGGCTCGCGCAAAAGTTCCGCTGACGTGAAATACTCGAACACGGGGAATGACTCGCGCCAAGGCGCAAAGTACGCCAAGTTCGGAAGGGAAAGTTATATAATCTTACAAACGATTTACGCCATTGTTTTCCGACCTTTGCGGCCTTGGCGTCTTTGCGCGAGATAGTCCGAGTCTCGGTTGCGGTTTCACCCCCCTGGTTCTTCGTGGTGAAGATTAGCCTGACAAATAGTCTCGGCATCAACTGAATAAGAAGCGAAAATCCAATATGGCGCCACCGCTCCTCGAGATCAAAAATCTCTCTGTCGATTTTCACCTCAAGCGCGGCGTGCTGACGGCGGTCCGGGATCTTTCCTTGTCAATCGCGGAGGGAGAAACCTTTGGCATCGTCGGCGAAACCGGCTGCGGCAAAAGTGTGACGGCGCTCTCGATCCTGCGCCTCGTTCCCACACCCCCCGCGAGGATCGCCCAGGGCGAACTGATCTTTGAAGGCGAAGATCTGCTTAGAAAAACGGCGCGAGAGATGGAAAAAATCCGCGGGCGTAAAATTTCTATGATCTTCCAAGAACCGATGACCTCGCTCAATCCTTCGCTGACCATCGGCACGCAGATCGACGAATGCTACCAGGTCCATATGGGTTACGCGAAAAAAGTCGCCCGTGACTGCACCGAGAACGTGTTAG
>VBKX01000512.1 GCA_005879435.1 Deltaproteobacteria bacterium | reverse complement strand
TGATTTGAGCGCAAAGCTCGAGGCGGTCACTTGGCGCGTTCATTTGAATTCGCCGCACAGTGGCGCCACAGCGTCCCGCCGGTTAAAGCCTCATTCGGAACGCGCGGTGATTTTTCTCCCAAACCAGGAAATGCGACCCGCACACGATGCTAAGAAAACCCTTTTGCTCACAGCCGAGGTGCTCGTAAAACTCTTTATTCGAGGCGTTGAGCTCGTCGAAATCGCTGAGCACGATCCACTTCGGCTTCATATTCCCCGTGCATGATCTTTGCTACTCTTTAGCATACAGCTTGTTATCCGGGTGCTTTAAGGAGCGATTTGGAGTTATTGACAGCATTGCTTCCGCTTCGTCGCGCGCCTGAACGGAAATTTTACAATGAGTGACAATTTGACAGACGATTTTGTCTAACCAGGAAAGATATGCGCGCAATCGAACTGCTCTGACCGAAGCTCACCACGAAACAGTATGATTTCTATGAACTCACAGTCGTCCGCTGCCGAAAAAATCGGTGAATTATTGACCCGTGAAGGCTTGCTGAGCCGCGACCAATTGGAACGCAGCATCGAGGCTCAGAAACTCGATTATCCATCCGTGCCCTTGCGTCAAGCATCGCCGACACATTCAAATCGGCGAACTTTTGGTGCACCTTGGACTGATTCCCACGGACCAGCTGCAGGAAATACTTGAATATCAGATCAAACTTCACCCGAAAAAGAAGCTCGGCGAGCTGCTGGTCGAAAAAGGCCTGATCGACGACGCGGCGCTCATTCGCGCCTTGTATAGGCAATCGCAGCAGACCGATCCGCCCGGCAGGCGCACGGGAGGCAAGTTTGCGACGTTGATCATCTCCGGTCGCCTGCAGCCGCAAGAACTTGATGCGATTGTCAGGATAGCCGAGAGCAAGCGTCTCCCGGTGGAAACAGTCCTGATGGAACGAAAGCACGTGACGAAACAAGAACTGGGTGCGGCATTGAGCGCGTATTACCAGTGCCCGTTCAAAGAGTACGACGATAAAGTTCTGATCGCTCCGGAATGCGTGAGCGGCATCAATCCCAGTTATCTCAAGATGAATTATTGGATCCCGATGCGCGTCAGCGACAAAACCGTCGACGTGCTGATCGATGATCCCCACGCCCATGACCGGATTCAGGACATCAAGCGCCTGTATCCCGGGAAGAAGATAAAATGCCTGGTCGGACTGCGCGAGGATATTCTCCAATACGTCAATGCGGTGAGCACAGGGCAATTCGGCGCTCACACCCGCGAGTCTGTGTCGACGATTCTTGGCCAACTGGACGGCCAGGACGAAGACCCGTCGGAAACGAACGTCGAGCTGCTCGTCAGCGAAAATGACAGCGCCATCGTGCGTCTGGTCAATCAAGTCATCGTTGACGCTTGGAACCAACGAGTTTCGGACATTCACATTGAACCGCAAGGTAGCCAGCGCGAAACCCGGATACGATTTCGTGTCGATGGGCGGTGTTTTGAATACTTGCAAGTCCCGGCCGTTTATCGACGCGCGGTTGTGTCGAGACTCAAAATCATGGCCGGGCTGGACATTGCAGAACGGCGCAAGCCTCAGGATGGTAAAATTAAATTCCAACTGGGCGATCGCTCCATCGAATTACGCGTAGCAACGATCCCGACCTCCGGCGCCGGCAATGAAGATATCGTGATGCGGATTCTCGCCGCCGAGGAACCGATTCCGCTGGACCGTTTGACAATGACCCCGCGCAACCTGCTCGAGTTTCGCAACTTGCTCGAAAAACCCTACGGTTTGATTCTTTGCGTCGGGCCGACCGGTTCGGGAAAAACAACGACGCTCCACTCGGCTCTCGGCGCGATCAACACCCCTGACCGGAAAATATGGACGGCTGAAGATCCCGTGGAAATCACACAGCCGGGCCTGCGCCAGGTCCAAGTGAATGCCAAAATCGATTTCACTTTCGCCGCCGCAATGCGCGCGTTCTTGCGCGCCGACCCGGACATCATCATGGTCGGCGAGATTCGCGATCATGAAACCGCCGAAGTGGCGATCGAAGCGTCGCTCACCGGCCATCTGGTTTTGAGTACGCTCCATACCAACAGCGCCGTCGAAACGGTCACTCGCCTACTCGAGATGGACATCGATCCGTTCAACTTTGCAGACTCGTTACTCGGCGTGTTGGCGCAGCGCTTGGCGCGGACTCTATGCCGCGAATGTCGACAGTCGTACCATCCTCCTAAGGAAGAGTACGACGCTCTGGCCTACGGCTTTGGCGAAGATTCATTCGCTCAGTTAGGAATTGCCTACGATGACAAGTTTAAGCTTTACTGCGGCAAAGGTTG
>VBKX01000510.1:9954-12544 GCA_005879435.1 Deltaproteobacteria bacterium | reverse complement strand
TTCCGGGAACGATCGGGCCGGTCGAGAGTGTCGGCAGCGGTTTGACGAATCGCTTATCCGGCATGACTGTCATCGCTACGGCCGCCTACGAAGGGACGATTCGCGCGGGCACCGGCGTTGAGCGGAGCGCCATGCTCGATATGTGGGGACCGGGGGCCGCGGCGTCACGCTTCAGCAAGTTTGTTCACCTGGTTCTGATTATGCGACTCGAGGAAGGTTTGGGTGAGTTCGAAGCGCATACCGCGATCCAAAGAGCCGAATTCGAAGTGGCAAAAAAATTGGCGCGAGTCCCTCAAGGGCTTACGCCGGAACACAGTGAGCGATTCGCACTACATGAAAACAAGCCCGCCTTGCCCCGCGTCGTCTTGATCCAAGGCTGCATCACCAACGGCGGACAGCCGCATTCCGGGGTGAGTTATTACGGCCTGCCGATTCGTGAATCGCTGGCGACGCTAATTCATCCTAACGAATTGCTTGACGGCGCGGTTACGACTAATACAACGCGCGGGATTGGTTACTACCCAACGACGTGGGACTGGCAGAATCATCCACTCGCTTTGGAATTGTATCGTGAGCAAGCCGCCGGCCGGCTGAGTTTTGCAGGCGTAATTATCGAGCGGATTTCCTACGACACGATTCACGGCAAGGAAGTCATCGCGCACAATACCGCCCAGCTCGCGGCGCAGATCGGCGCCGACGCCGCGCTGATGACTTGGCTCGGCTCGGGCAATGCTTTTGTCGACGTCATGCTCACCCTGCGCGCTTGCGAGCGGCGCGGCATCAAGACGACTCTCGTTACCTACGAATACGGCGGCAAAGACGGCGTGGATTCGCCGTTGCTTTATTACGTGCCGGAAGCGAATGCGGTGGTGAGCACCGGCAGCCGCGACCGCTGGATCGAGCTGCCGCCGGCGGAAAAGATCGTCGGGCCTTACCAGGAAATTCGCGTGTTGAGCTATCCCGGCGCGCCGGCGACGCCGGCCGGCGCCGCGTTGACGCTCGATGCGCGTGACATGATCATCGGCGGTGTCGATATTTGGGGCGGCGGCAATTGCACCGGCAAAGTATACTAACCCCGCCCAACAGCGTCGCGCCCAAGTCGCTCGCGGGGACGTACCGGCAAGGAGTCGACCTCTGCCGGACATGTGCGGCGAAGGCCAATGACAGATTCATAAATTCAGGCGGTTTTGGGATGCTATAATGGTGCCGGAAGCATTTCTGATTGAAGCGCTGTGCAGCTGCGCTCGGACAAGCAGCCGCCGATGACGCGCTCGAGCAAATTTTCGAGAAATACGACAGAGCGACGTTTTGGTTCTGCCCAAGGAGATGGATTCGCTGACGCAGCAGCTTAGTCTTCTCGCGCTCTTTTTCGAAGCGAAGTATCAACCGGCGATCGCCAACCAGCTGCGCCATTTGGCCGATCGGCTCAACCCCGGCAGCGGCGCGTCTGCCGAGGTGCCAAAGAGTAAAACGACCGCGTAGAAAGCGTCCATGTCTGAAAAAGCCAGGCAGATCATTCCCATCGGCGGCGGCGGGTTTTATCGCGATTCGGAAAATCTTGAGCTGGAGAAATACGTCATACGCCAAAGCGGCGTGGAGAATGCTCGCGTGGCCTTCGTGCCGACGGCGAGCGGCGAGCCGGATCATTACATTGCCAGTTTCTATTCGGCATTTCTCAAGCTCGATTGCAAACCGTCGGTACTGACCTTTTTCAAACGTACTCCCGATCTGCGCTCGTTCCTACTGAACCAGGACGTGATCTATGTCGGCGGCGGCAACACCAAGAGCTTACTTGCGCTGTGGCGCGATTGGAACGTGACGGAGATCCTTCGCGAGGCATGGGAAGAGGGAATCGTGCTCACGGGCGTGAGCGCGGGCGCGATCTGCTGGTTTGAACAGGGCTTGACGGATTCTTTCTCGGAGGGGCTGCGTCCGCTCGATTGTCTGGGTCTTCTTCCGGGCAGTTGCTGTCCGCACTATGACGGCGAGGTGCAGCGCCGGCCTTCCTATCACCGGCTTTTGGCCTCCGGGGAACTTGCTGCCGGGGTCGCCATCGAGGACTGGACCGGCGTGCATTTCATCGGCACCGAGATTCATAAAGTCATCACATCGAAGCGGGGATCACGCGCCTACAGCATGCGTGCAGTCTATGGCTCGGTGCAGGAAGTGCCGCTGCCGGCGGAGTTCCTGGAAACATCGCCCGCAGGTACAGTATGACCGTAAACGTCAATCACTCGACCATTCAAGGCGCTGCATAAAAAAACGTCGCCTGCACAGGTTGCACGCAATCTCGAACTCAGTCTCGACGCGAAAGGCGCGGGAACTTCAGATATTTACAATTTTTCAAGGCTGGGTTCGTGGCATATCGATTGCTCCGCTAATAAACAGCAATATATTCGAAGAGGGCAGACAGGGTCTGCCCCTCCAAATCCCCCCGTTGATATCGAATTGACTCGCAACGATTTGTTGCCTGAGGTCGATTTCTACGCGATTTCTCGTAAAATAATCTTATGAATGTCTTGGTGCTGAACTGCGGCAGCTCCTCAGTCAAGTTTCAGCTCATCGAGAGCGGCGGAGACTCTGCCGCGAT
>VBKX01000510.1:6604-9792 GCA_005879435.1 Deltaproteobacteria bacterium | reverse complement strand
ACACGGCGGAGATCTTTTCACCTCGGCGGTGGCAATCGACGATGATGTGCTCTCGCGCATCGAATCGTTGAACGACCTGGCGCCACTGCATAATCCGGCGGCGGTAAACGGCATTCACGCGGCGCGGAAGATTTTTGGCGCGGCGGCGCCGATGGCGGCGGTATTCGATACGGCTTTTCACCACACGATCCCCGAGACCGCGGCGACCTATGCCATCCCTGTTGAGCTTGCCAAAAAACACGCCATACGCCGCTACGGCTTTCACGGTATGGCGCATCAATATTCGCTGCTGCGCTATGGCGAGCTGACCGGCCGGCCGGAACGCCAGACCGATATCATCACGCTGCATTTGGGCAATGGCTGTTCCGCCTGCGCGATCCGCGGCGGGCGCTCGGTGGACACCTCGATGGGCTTCACGCCGCTCGAAGGTCTCGTGATGGGCACGCGCTCGGGGGATCTCGATCCGGCACTGGTGAACTATCTCGTGCGCAAGGAAAAGGTCGATGCGGCAGAGGTCGAACGCTGGCTCAACCATCGTTCGGGGTTGCTCGGCTTGTCGGGGCGTTCTAACGACATGCGCGAGCTGATTTCCGTCTATGAGACGAATGCGCGGGCGCGATTGGCCGTCGATGTGTTCTGCTACCGGGCGCGCAAGTATTTGGGCGCCTACCTGGCGGTCCTCGGCCGCGCCGATGCCGTGGTCTTCAGCGGCGGGATCGGCGAGAACGCGCCGGCGGTGCGCGAAAAAATCTGCACGGGGATGGACTGGTGCGGGTTGAGCCTGGATCAGGAAAAGAACTCCGGCGCGGTGGGCACGGAAAGTCTTATTTCATCGGCCGGCGGTCGCGTTCACGTCTACGTGATTCCGAGCGACGAGGAGGCGATCATCGCGCGCGAGACGGTAAAATTGTTTCAGCGTAAAAGCAGATAATATCGACAAGGAGGAGAATGCCATGTCGAACGGTTTATCCAAAAACGAAATCCAACTCCTCGACGCCCATTGGCGCGCAGCCAACTATCTCTCCGTCGGACAAATTTATTTGCTTGACAATCCGTTGCTCAAGGAACCGCTGAAAGCCGAGCATATCAAACCGCGGCTGCTCGGCCACTGGGGCACGACGCCGGGGCTGAACTTCATTTACGTGCACCTAAACCGCGTGATCCGAAAAAACGATTTGAATATGATCTACATCGCCGGCCCCGGCCATGGCGGCCCGGGCATCGTTGCCAACGTTTATTTGGAAGGAACGTACAGCGAAGTCTATCCCAATATTTCCCAGGACGAAGAAGGCATCAGAAAGCTCTTCAAACAATTCTCGTTTCCCGGCGGGATTCCGAGCCACGTCGCGCCCGAGACTCCCGGATCGATCCATGAAGGCGGAGAGTTGGGCTACGCGTTGTCGCATGCCTACGGCGCCGCCTTCGACAATCCCGATCTGGTCGTCGCCTGCGTGATCGGCGACGGCGAAGCGGAGACCGGCCCGCTGGCTACGGCGTGGCACTCGAACAAGTTTCTCAACCCGGCGAGCGACGGCGCGGTGTTGCCGATCCTGCATTTAAACGGCTACAAGATCGCTAATCCGACGGTGCTGGCGCGCATCAGCCATGAGGAGTTGGAAGCGCTGTTGAGCGGCTATGGCTACCGGCCGTATTTCGTCGAAGGCGCTGAGCCACAAGCGATGCATGAGAAAATGGCGGCGACCCTCGATGGCGTGATCGGCGAAATCAAGACCATTCAAGAGCAGGCGCACAACAACCAAGGGATGCGCCGGCCGCGCTGGCCCATGATCGTCCTGCGTTCGCCCAAAGGTTGGACGGGCCCCAAAGAAGTCGACGGCGAGAAGGTCGAAGGAACTTGGCGCGCGCATCAAGTGCCGATAGCGAAAATGGATTCGCCCGAGCATCTGAAAGCTCTCGAAGAATGGATGAAGGGCTACCGACCGGAGGAGCTTTTCGATGCCGCCGGAAGGCTCGTTCCCGAGTTGCAAAACCTTGCGCCCAAGGGCGCGCGGCGCATGGGCGCCAATCCCATAGCCAACGGCGGTCTGTTGCTTAAAGATTTGCGCATGCCCGACTTTCGCGCCTACGCGGTGGAGGTTAAAGAACCCGGCGTGGTATTTGCCGAAGCGACGCGCGTGATGGGAAAACTGCTCCGCGACGTGATGAAGCTCAACTTGGAATCGAAAAATTTCCGCGTCTTCGGCCCCGACGAGACGAGCTCCAATCGCCTCGATGCATTGTTCGAAGTGACCGAAAAAACCTGGCTTGCCGATACGGCGCCGGAAGACGTCGCGCTATCGCCGCACGGGCGCGTGATGGAGATCTTAAGCGAGCATACCTGCGAGGGCTGGCTCGAAGGCTATCTGCTCACCGGACGGCACGGCTTGTTTTCCTCCTACGAAGCTTTCATTCACATCATCGATTCGATGTTCAATCAGCACGCCAAGTGGCTTAAGACCACGACCAAGGAAATTTCCTGGCGCGCGTCGATCGCGTCGCTCAATTATCTGCTCTCTTCCCACGTCTGGCGCCAGGACCATAACGGCTTTTCGCACCAAGACCCGGGCTTCATCGATCATGCCTGTAACAAGAAGGCCGATATTATCCGTGTTTATCTGCCGCCCGATGCCAACACGCTGCTTTCGGTCACCGACCATTGCCTGCGCAGCCGCGATTTTATCAATGTCATCGTCGCAGGAAAACAACCGGCGCTGCAGTACCTCGACATGGATGCCGCCATCAAGCATTGCACCGCCGGCATCGGCATCTGGGAATGGGCGAGCAACGACAAAGACGGCGAGCCCGACGTGGTGATGGCGTGCGCCGGCGATATTCCCACCCTCGAGACGCTGGCGGCCGTGCACTTGCTGCGGCGAACCCTGCCCGATCTGAAGATTCGCTTTATCAACGTAGTCGATTTGATGACGCTGCAGCCGTCGGAAGAGCATCCGCACGGTTTGTCGTCAAAAGACTTCGATGCGCTTTTTACCCCCGATAAGCCGATTATCTTTGCCTATCACGGTTATCCCTGGCTGATTCACAGGTTGACGTACCGGCGCACCAATCATAATAATCTCCACGTGCGCGGCTATAAAGAAGAAGGCACTACGACGACGCCCTTTGACATGACGGTGCGCAACGACATGGATCGGTTTCATTTGGCTGCTGACGTGATCGACCGCGTGCCG
>VBKX01000510.1:0-6573 GCA_005879435.1 Deltaproteobacteria bacterium | reverse complement strand
ATCGAACACAAGGAATACATCACCACCCACGGTGACGATCTGCCGGAGGTCCGCGACTGGCGCTGGACGGATTGATCAATCCCATCGGAGAGGCGGAGGTGGATGCAATGAAGAAACGACAAAAGATGCCCGTGGTCGGCGCCGTGATGACGTCTTTTCCGCACTTCGTCGACATCGATGAGAGCGCGACCCAAATGGAGGCGATGATGGACCAATATGCGATCCGCCATCTGCCGGTGCAGGAGAACGGCAAAATTGTCGGCATTGTGTCGGAGCGCGATCTACACCATCACGTGAAGCGTTCCTCATCGCCGGCGGAAAAGGATAAGGTTCGCGCGCGCCACATCATGGTGCCGGAGCCGTACGTCGCGTCTTTTCGCACGCCGCTCAACGAAGTCGTCTTCGAAATGGCCAAACGGCGCATCGGCTCGGTCATCGTGCAACGCCAGGGCAAGCTCGCGGGCATCTTATCCGCCATCGACGTCTGCCGCATACTAGGCGAATATTTGGAATCCATGTTTCCCAGTGGCAGGCGAGGCGGTGACTCCGCGGCGTAAAGGGCAGTGCTCAGTTCAGCGATGGCGTCTTGACCTGACCGCAGCCATTTCGTCAAACGATTTGAGCGGAGATTGCGCTAAATTCGATTCGTAGAGCTGACTGGTAGGAACGCGTAAAGGGATAATGGCTCGCGTTTCTTTGCAGCAATAACTTTTAGGCGGCTTTTGCCCTCGGATTTGGACAACACTTTTCTTGGGGGAGGGCCCAATGAAGATCGACGGTTTTGACCACGTAGTTTTGACGGTTAAAGACATTGAAGCGACCTGGAGATTCTATGTGAAGGTGCTCGGCATGGAGATGGTAACTTTTGGTGAGAATAGGAAAGCTCTGTCTTTTGGATCACAGAAGATCAACCTGCAACAACTCGGACGCGAGAGCACTTTGAGTGCGGAAGTGCCCACACCCGGTTCAGCCGATGTTTGCTTTATTACTTCTCTGTCCCCGTCCGACGTTATCGCCCACCTGAATTTCTGCGGTGTAAACCCGATCGCCGGCCCGGTTGAAAGAAATGGCGCAAGAGGGTTGATGATGTCGGTGTATTTCCGTGACCCCGACATGAACTTGATTGAAGTGTCGCACTACGAAAGCAGGAATTAGGCGCAGCGACGCTGGCGCTGGAAAATCGGCTGCGACTTACAGTAATGAGCCCAAGGCTGCAATAGATGAGTGACCGCCGTGCTTGACGGAAGCAGTAAATTTTGGCAGTGCTTCATAGATCGTAAACCGGCGTGTGGATCGCCACATGTTCGCCGCGCGCGATCGCGCTGACAATATCGGCGCGGCTGACGATGCCGACGACTTCGTCGTCGTGCATGACCGGCACGCGCTTGATCTTGTGCGTGGTCATGATCTGAGCGATCTCTTCCACCGCCGTCTCTTCCCGCACGCTGATGATTTTTTTGCTCATGATCGCTTTGACATCCTTGCCCTTCTTGCCGACGATGTCGGCTTCCGAAACGACGCCGATGATCCTGCCGTTTTTGCCGGTAACGGGGGCGCCGCTGATTTGATTCTTGATCAACGTCATGGCGAGCTTTTTGATCGTCATCGTCGGCTCGACCGTGATGATGTCTTTGGTCATGATATCTTTGGCAATCATTCCGGAGTCCCTCCTATAGTCCTTTCTCCGCCACCGTCGCTGCAAGGTCGCCGACCCGGCAACTGTAGCCCCATTCGTTGTCATACCAAGCCAAAACTTTGGCCATGTTTCCTTCGAGGACGACCGTCGATAAGCCGTCAACGATCGAAGACGCTGAGTTACCACGAAAATCGCTCGAAACCAAGGGTTCGTCACAATACTCAAGGATCCCCTTCATCTTGTCTTCGGCGGTCTTTTTCAGCGCGCTGTTGATGTCGTCGACGTTGGCGGATTTTTTCAAGTCCACAACCAGATCGACCACGGAGACCGTCGAAGTCGGCACGCGCAATGACAGGCCGTGGAGTTTCCCCTTGAGCTCCGGCATCACCAAGCCGATGGCTTTCGCTGCGCCGGTGCTGGTGGGCACGATGTTCATCGCCGCGGCGCGTGCCCGGCGCAGATCTTTGTGCATGAGATCCAAGATGCGTTGATCGTTGGTGTAAGCGTGGACCGTCGTCATCAGACCGCGCTCGATGCCGAAGTTATCGTGCAACACTTTCGCCACCGGCGCCAGACAATTGGTCGTGCACGAGGCGTTGGAGATAATATGATGCTTGCGCGGGTTATAGTCCGAGTCGTTGACGCCGAGGACCACGGTAATGTCTTCGTCGGTGGCCGGTGCGGTGATGATCGCTTTTTTTGCTCCGGCATCGAGATGAGCCCGGACGTGAGCGGCGTCGGTAAAAACACCCGTCGCTTCGATGGCTATATCGACGCCGAGCTGTCGCCAGGGTAAGCGGGAGGGCTCTTTTTGATTCATCACGGCGATGTGCTGACCGTCGACTCGTATCACGCCCTCGCCGATTTCCAACTTGCCGGGAAAGATCCCATAAGTCGTATCGTAACGAAACAAATGCGCGTTCGTCCTTAAGTCCGCCATGTCGTTTATAGCGACCACGGTTAATTCTTTGCGGTGGCGCGCTAAAAGGGTGCGCAACACCAGCCTGCCGATGCGTCCAAACCCGTTGATCGCGATTCTCGCCGCCATCTCACTTCCTTTCTAGATGCAACCTTTTAGATCGCTGGTCAAATAGAGATAGCGGTTGCGAAACTCATCGGCGCTGCAAAACTGTTTCTCTGACGACGCGGACTGCGCAAGAAGCCTGACTTTCTCATTGTCGGTAAAGTCTTCTTTCTCCAGCCGGATCATATATTCACGGGCGATCTTGTATGAGGGCGCGCCGATGTCGACGGCGCGCACGCGGGTTTTGCCTGTGGCGGGGTCTTGGAGTTTCGCGAAGTCTAGATAGTCGAGCTTGCCGTTAATCAGCGCGACCAGAGCTCCGGTCAGCTGTTTGACGCTTTCCGGCGGATTCAACAGGAACTCGACGGCGCCGTAGCCCAAGGTGCGGACGTACTCGCAGTCGAATGCAACCGGCGCCGCCGAGCGCAGCTCGTAACCAATATTCTTATGGACGACGGTAATGGGCGCGCCACGAGCCGCAAACCGATGCTCGACCAGGGTTTTCAAAATATACGCCAGATCGACTTCGGCGAGCCGCAAGTGACCATAGTTATCGTGCGTGATGCGCACACCCTCTATGCCTTCGAGCTCCGCAACCGCCATATGCTCGAGCAGGCCTTCGGCGATGATGGCCACGCCGTCGAGGCGGTTCCAAAGCGCCGTTCGTTTGAGAATCGCGCCCTCGAGGATGTCGCAGACCGTGGCCATGCGGATCGGCCCGGGAAATTCTTCCGGGATCAAAGTCAGGGTCGCACCGGTCGATTTGCCGATCCCTAAAGCGAGGTGGCCGGCAGAACGTCCCATGACGACGATGAAATACCACCGTCCCGTGGTCCGTGAATCCTCCATGAGATTTTGCACGAGATCGCTGCCAAGCTGGCGCGCGGTCTCAAAGCCGAACGTAGGTATCTCGCCGGGTAGCGGCAAATCATTGTCGATGGTCTTCGGCACGTGACAGACGCGGATGCGCCCGCCCGCCTGCTTTGCGACTTGACTGGCGGCGAACATGGTGTCGTCGCCCCCGACGGTCGCCAAGTAACCGATGCCGAGTTCATCGAGCGTCGCGACGACGCGCTGCAGATCCTCCGGCTTTTTAGTCGGGTTGGCGCGGGAGGTGTTTAAGATGGAGCCGCCTTGAAAATGGACGCGCGACACATCGTCATGATCGAGCTCCTTGGTATGGGTCGCGTCGCCGCGCATAAGCCACTGAAAGCCGTCATAGATACCGACAACTTTGTGCGCTCGCGTGCGCGCTTCGAGAGTGACTGCGCTGATCACGCCGTTGATGCCAGGTGCGGGTCCGCCGCCAACGAGAATGCCAACGGTTTGATTATACATCATTGTGACCATCTTGATTCGGAAGCGTGGTTTGATTCCTACGCGTCGAGCTTAGCAAGTTCTTGAGCGAATTCCATGCCGCAAAAATTTTTTCATTTGTGAGTGCAGATCGTTGTATTCTCATTGGCAAACGATTCTCAGGCTTGCGAAGAACGTGAGCGAGTTCTCCAAACGATGCGAAAGAATCCCGTCGATGTTCGGTCAAATCCGCCACAACGCTGTGAATTCTCTCCTGGCACGACGATTGCGCTAGGTAGTGTTACGGAGTGAGAATACAACCAAGAAAACTTGTTCAGACAGCTCAAGAAGCATTTGACCCCGGTCGACTATGCGGGGGCTCTCCCCCAAGCGCGGTAAATGAAAGGAGAAGGCCATGGAAGAATTTGCAGATATCAACGCCATCTTTGATATGACGAGAAGTCCTGAAGGTCCATCACCGGTTGAACGGCTGCTCAATGAGTTTGAAGCGCATGAATCGAAAGAAGAGAAAGCGCTCGAATTCTACAGAAAGACTCTCGAGCAACTGCCCGATCCCCTGACGCGATTCTTGATGCAGCTCATCGTGTCTGATGAAGAGAAGCATCGAGCGGTGATTCACGCGATGGTGGCGACGCTCAAGGGAAGTCTTACCTGGACCAAGCCCGCGGGCAGCCTCGAAGGCGGCGATTGGGCGAGCATGAACGGCAGGTTGCGCGGGGTGACCGATGAGTTCATTCGGCTTGAAAAGGACGGCATCAGAGAATACAGAACACTGGCCAAGGAAAGCACCGGTTACTATCACGGGCTATTCAAGATTCTCTTGGACTCGATGATCCGGGATTCTGAAAAGCACGTCGAGCTGCTGGAATTTCTGAAAGGGAATTTAAAAGCTGCATGAACATCGCAGAGCCGTTCGATCCGCTGCTGGGGTTTACCGAGATCGAACGGCTGGTTTCAAAGATTTATTATCGCTTCTTGGATCTTTTTCTTGCCCACCCCGTGTTGCGGGATTTTTGGTGGGAGATGGCCCGCGAGGAGGAGCAGCACGCGTGTATCCTGACGGCTGGTAAAGCTTTTGATTACAAACTACGAGGACGAAACCTTCGATCCGATGATTAGTCACGACAAAGCGCGGGAGCTCGAAGCGTGGCTAGCTTCGTTTCTCGATCACGGGACTCCCGTCCGCGCCGTTGAGGAGGCCTTCAGAAATGCTTGGAGATTGAATGAGAGAGTGCCGACCTTCACCAGCTTGCGTTGCTTAATCGTTTCTTGAATTCTGGGAATGCACCGATAGTTTGTCTTAGGGTCTCTTCGGGCTTTGACCAGAAGTGCGTCGGCTATGGCGGCGTATCTCCGAGTCGCGCGTGAGAATGTTGTAAAGCCTTTACTCGATGTCGCCGACTTTCTGCACGCCTTCGCCCCAGTCTTCGATTCTAAAGTCATTGAACGGGACGACGATCGGTTCTTTCTCCTCGAGAGAGATCATGCGTCCCTTGTGTTCGAGGAGGAAGGAAATCTTCAATAACAGCGAATCGTCGCTAACTTCCATAAGCGTGACCTTTTCCTCGAGAAAAGAATATTCCTTGTTGCGAAATATCTGCTTCACACGATCTCGAGTCAGGACCTCTTTTGCGCCCAGAAAGCCGCCCATATGAACCTCCTCTCCGTCATTGGCGATCACACGTCCTATCGCCGAAGCTCGCGCTCATCTGTGTATTCCATCGCTGCTATCATCGTAGCCTAATTTTTCCACATACCTCAAGATATCGGTGGTAGTGATCAGGCCAACCAAAGTGCCTGCGCTTACGACCGGCAGGCAGCCGATTTTTCTATCAGCCATCAGATGCGCGGCCTCCGTGATTTTCACGTCCGGCTCCACGGTGATGACGCGCTTCTTCATCACGTCTTTTACCGATACAGATTTAAGCAATGCCGATTTGCTCCTCTGTTTGAGGCCGAAAATCTGTTTAACCGCCGTACCCATTAAATCGCGCTCGCTGATCATTCCGACGAGCTTGCTATCTTCGACAATGGGGAGATGGCGAATGCGACCCAGGGAAATCACATCGCTAGCCAGGTCCAAGGTGTCGTCGGGTTTGAGCGTGACCGGTGAGCCCATCATGATCTCGCGCACGATTCCCTCTTTGGCGGTTTTCATGGTCACTCCTCCTGCAACCGGTTCAAGAAACAACGCAGCACATCGACGTAAGTCACGATGCCGACGAGCCCTTCTGATTCGTCCACGACCGGGACGCCGCCGACTTTCTCTTCGAGCAGAATCTCCACAACGTTCTGGAGTTCATCGTCCGCCGATACTGTCAGTGGATTGGTCGTCATCAAGTCGCTCACTTTGGCGCCGAGTGCATTCTCGCGTGCTTCCGGCGTCGACAGCAAGGAGCCGCTGAGAAAGGAGCGAAGGTCACGGTCGGTAATGATACCTACCAGGGCGTGATCTTTGACCACCGGGAGTTGGCGGATTTTATTTTCCGCCATCAGTTCTTCTGCCTGACCGACCGTTTCCGACGGCGTCACGCTGAGCGGGTCGCGCGTCATCACGTCAACCACCTTCATCCAACTGTACTTTCCCACGGCCGAC
>VBKX01000075.1:1850-2822 GCA_005879435.1 Deltaproteobacteria bacterium | reverse complement strand
TTTCTGATCGAGGTAAAGGCTGCGCACATAATCTTCACCGAGAACGGTCATCATATAAGTTGCGCGCCCCTGTCCGGCGCCGCCGCCGCGCGGATCGAAGCTGGCGATCTTGCCTTTGTATTCCGGGCGCAACAGATCCCTGGCGGAATTTAGCTCGCTGGGCTTGACCTGATCGGTGTTGATCACGGTCCAACCATAAGCAGCCTCGCTCGTCTGCAACAAATATTGCCCTTCCGGGTCGTTCCATTTAAGCGCGCCGCCGCGCCAATTTTTGCCATCCAACACCTCCGGCAGAATCAGTTTCGGTCGCGCCGGTGCTAGACAACCCTTAGGATAGAGTAATATGAGTTCCGAGTTTCCTGATAGCAGCAAATCCATGCTGGCGCGACCGGCGGCGCACTCTCTGGCCGCGATCGCGACGAGCTGCGCGCCTTCGAGCACGCGAAATTCCAGTTCGATGCCGAATTGTTTGGCGAAGCTGGTGGTGATTCCTTGGCGAAAGTTTCCAATGCTGATATCCGTCCCTAACACCACCCGTTTTTCCTGGCGCGCGCGGTTGACCAGCGACTCCCATTCGGTCGGCGCGGCGCCCCAAGCAAAGTTTACGGCAAGGAGCGAAACTACCCACGCCAGCAAAAGCGACAATGGCGCTCTTTCGTCATTGCCCATAGACTTTTCTCGCGCTGGCCATCTCTTCGACGAGATTGGCCCAGCGTTTTTTCACCGCCTGTTTGTCTTCCGTGGAAAAAATATTGGTTTTCGGGAACTGGTCTCGCCAATGGAACGGCTTACAGGCGTCGATCAAGATGCGTCCCGCCGTGTAAGCGCCGGTTCCTTTCTGTATCGGTGTTAAACGCGGATCAAGATTCTCGGTCCACACCGACTTTAAAATTTCGACGGAAGTCCCGGGATCGGCGCGCGTGCAGATCGCCCATAAAACATCTTTGAAGTTGGCGGGATCGATATCGTCGT
>VBKX01000075.1:0-1845 GCA_005879435.1 Deltaproteobacteria bacterium | reverse complement strand
TCATCAAGCCGCGGCAATGTCCCCACACGCCGGTGATGTCGGTGACGCCCGAACGCTCCAGATGATCCCAGACTTCCGCGCCGGCAACCGGCAGATCGCCACCCCACGAGAGCAGCGGACGCATGGGCGGATCGCCGAAGAGCGTCGGCGAATTTCTATGGCTGATCTGCTTCACGCGCACGACGCATTCCTGACCCATGTGCGAATAGTAGCCGGGCCATTCGCCGAACGGCCCTTCGGCCACCGTCTCCTCCTGAGGCGAAGGAATCTCGCCTTCGAGGACGATCTCGCCGTGGGCTGGCACCGGCAGCCCGGTGTACGGAGCGTTCACGACTTCGACGGGCGCGCCGTGGAGCGCTCCCGCGTATTCGTATTTCATGCGGCTGGTGGACGCCATGAACGTGATGGGATCGCAGCCGACGACGACCGCCACGGGGCAGGGTTGACCCTTGGCCCAATATTTTTCCGCGATAATTCTTCCATGTTTATGTTTGATGATCCAAAGACTGACGCGATCCCTGCCCTGCACACAAGCTCGATAGGTGCCGAAATTGATCCAACCGGTCTCCGGGTCGCGCACGATCACCAAGTCGCCGGTGCCGATATATCTGCCGCCATCTTCTGTGTGCCACTTGGGAACGGGAAATCGGCCGATGTCGACCGCAGTTCCCGTCAACTTGTTTTCGAGAATGGGGCCGTCGGCGACCAGCAGCGGTGGAATCATTTTCTGCGCGCGACGTCTCTCTCGGAGCAGTTTAACCAGCTCCACCGGATGGGCATGGGTCGGAAAACCGAGCGCGAGGGAATAACTGCGAATGCTGTTGCGATAGACGTTGGTCACCACGCGGAAGTCCTCGGGATAGCCCACGAAGCGATCGAACACGAGCATCGGACCATCTTGTTCGTAGGCAATCTCGGTGAGACAACCCACGTCGAGATCCAAGTCGGCGCCGTGGACGGTTTTCACATCGCCGAGCGCGTTCGCGGCCGCGATAAAATCTCCCATGGATTTGAAGCTCATATGGTTTCTCCTCGACGCGATATTAATCTTGGTCCCTAGATTGAGCCGTAACGAGTTCTTCGACCACTCTGAACGTTTCGAACGACTTGAACGACTGGAACGCTTTCTTTACGCGGCGCTGCGCAAACCGATTTTCCTGGAAACCAACGCAATCGCGATGGCGAATAAGCTCAAGATCACCCCAAGGATCGACGCCGCCTGCATCTCGCCGGCCATGGAATACTCCATCATGAGAATCGACAAGGGCCTGGTGTTTGCCGTGCCGACGAGAATGATCGTATCGATGTCGCGCACCGCGCCCATAAATACGATGGCGAAGACACTGACCAGCACCGGGGAAATCAGCGGGACAACGATACGGCGGAAATTATAAAACCATGGCGCGCCGCAGACCCGTCCGACCTGCTCGAGCTCTTCGGATATTTGCACGAAGGCCGTTTTGGTCATGTGCACTCCGATGGGCATCTCCTTGATGAGCAGCACCAGCACCAATCCGAGATAGCTCCCATACAACGGCGCGAACACCCGAGCTGAAAGAAACAGCCACAAGAACGCCAGGCCGAGCAGGATGCCCGGAATGGCCCACGGCAACCAGATCAAAAGATTGATCAGCGACCGGCCGGCGATCTTTGTTCGAACCAGCGCGTAGCCGACAAGACAGTAACAGAATAGCCCGATGCCGGCGGTCCCGACGCCGAGGGCGATCGAATTGCGCACCGCGGAAAGAAAGACCGGATCGCCGAGGACGAGCGACCAATGACGCGTCGAGAACGGATCTTTGATCGTAAAAAAACCGAAAAGCTTCATCAAAGAGCCGACGATCA
>VBKX01000509.1 GCA_005879435.1 Deltaproteobacteria bacterium | reverse complement strand
AGGCCATCGCGACAAAGTCGAAGAATTTTTCAAGCTAGCCTGGGCGACGCACGCCAAGCTGCCGGAGTTCATCCACCTTTGCATCGCGCGCCATAATTTTGAAGGGACGCACCGCTTGGGCGACGTGAAGGCGCCGACACTTGTTCTCATCGGCGAAGCGGACACGGTCGGCAGCAATCATATCGCGCAGTCCAAAGTGCTCGTTGAGCGCATCCCCGGCGCTGAGATGAAAATTTTAAAAGGGCAATCGCATGGCTTCTTTTGGCAGGCGCCGGAAGAGACCAATGCCGTAATTCTCGACTGGGTGAAGCAGCACAGCGCGAATTAGGGCCGGTTTCGCCAGCGCTTAGCTCAGGAGCCACGACTCCAACGCCTTGTTGTATTCCGCCGGTTTCGCCGCTTTCATGCCGTGACCGACTCCTTCCCAAAAATCAAATTTCACTTGCGGCGAGGCGATCCGCTGAAGATAGGCCATCTCCTCGCGCATGATCGCGCCCGGCTGAGCGGCTTTATTGTCGGCGACTAACAGCATCGTCGGCACGGCGATGCGTTTCAAATGATCTTCGAAAGCGAAAGCCCAATCGCGGTTGTCTGTGAGCAGGCGGGTGAGCGCGTCGGCTGAAAAGTGATGGTTGCGGTAAACTTCCATGTCTTCATCGGATTGTGAAAGGCCCTTTTGCTTGGCTTCGGCGCGAATCTCCGCTTCCGGCTTATTTCGCCGCGCCAACGCACCCGGCAGCGCGGTCATGAAAGCGTGGAGCATGCGCCAGAATACGGGATCTTCAAGGAAGGCCCGCGAAATAAGATCCGGCGCATCCGACGCCAGGACCGTGCCGATGTTACCGCCCCAAGAATGGCCGACATAGGCGGGTTTGCGCAGCTCAAGGTTTTTGATGAGCTGGCGAACATCTTCGGTAAAATCGCGCAGGCGATAACCGGTTTGCCGTTTGTCGGATTTGCCGTGGCCGCGCAGGTCCGGCGCGACGATGTGAAAACGGCCGCGAAAATATTCCGCGACGGTTGACCAGCTGGATGCAAAGCTGGTCCAGCCATGCACTAACAGGAGGTCGGGTTTGCCGGTCTCTCCCCACTCTAGATAGTGCAGCTTGATTCCTTGCACTTCGGTAAATTTGCTCTGGGGTTTTTCGCTGCTTGCCATGATGAACCTCCGTGATGAGATTAAGGGTCATTACATCACAAAGAACTTTTTCTTCATATGAGGAACCCTAGTGTAGCGTCTCAGGAGTTCGTTTAAACAGTCCAACCGATGGCAGCAGCTGAGGTGAACTCAAATCCCCCTTGGTCCCCCTTTTCCAAAGGGGGAATTTTCTCCGTTCGATTCTCACCCCTCTTTGCTAAAGAGGGGAAGGGGAGATTTTCGGACAGAATGACGCAGGAATTATCCAGCGTACTTCTGAGACAGGACACTAGTTCAGTCTCTCTTTAAGACGGTTCGCATCATTGTGGGATTCTCCGCCGGCGGCGGTTACGACGCCTATTCGCGCCTTATCGGGCGCCACCTCCAAAAACATATTCCGGGAAATCCCAGCGTTATTGTCGATAACATGGCCGGCGCCGGCAGCATTATCGCGGCCAACCATATTTTTAACGCCGCGCCAAAGGACGGCACGGTCATCGGCAACATCAGCGGCCAGATTATTCTGGAACAACTGTTTGCCAATCCGGCAGTGCAGTACGATCTCGGTAAGTTCCGTTACCTCGGCGTGCCGATCGGTGAAACCTATCTCTTGCTTTTGACGCGGAAGTCCGGCGTCACGAAGTTTGACGAACTGTTAGGGGCAAAGTCGAAACAGGTTACCCTAGGCGGAATTCCCGGTTCGACGGTGGAACAAGGGCCGATCCTTCTCCGGGATCTCCTGGGAGCGAATATCAAAGTTGTCAGCGGTTACAAAGGCACCGCCGATATCCGTTTGGCCATAGAGAGCGGAGAACTGGACGGCTTCTTGAACAGTTGGGAGTCAACAAAGATCACGTCATGGGATAAAGTCAAAAGCGGCGAGTGGCTCATTCTCGCGCAGCTGGGCGACAATCCGATAACGGAACTGCCGGCCACGAACGTGCCGACGATACCGCAGATCGCGAAAACCGAAGAGCAGCGCCAGCTGCTCCGCTTCGGCGCCGCTGCGCCCAACCAGTTCGGCAAAGTTTACGTCGTGCCGTCGGCCGTGCCACAAGACCGGAGTGCCGCCCTCGAGGCAGCGCTGACAAAAACTTTTGTCGATAAGGAATTCTTAGCCGATGCAGACAAGGGAAAGCTCGAAATCGTCCCGGTATCGGCACAGCAGGTGCAAAAACTAGTAACGGATTT
>VBKX01000508.1 GCA_005879435.1 Deltaproteobacteria bacterium | reverse complement strand
CGGGTTCATACCTCACAGTCATAACATGTACACTGAATTGCTTGCTGAAACTGGCGTAGTGGGTCTAGGTGCGTTTATGTGGATGGTTTGCTTGAATTTGATCCGTTTGATTCGCAGAGCCGGCAAAGAGTCATCCCCACAATCCCGAATCCTTTACTTCTGTTTAGCCGCTTCGCTGATCGCTTTTCTCGCGGGTATCTTGGGAGACGCTCCGTTTTACAACCACGATACCCGGATCTTTTTTTTCACTCTGTTGGCGTTGACTTATCTCTTTTTGGGCTTCGACGTCCCAGGTTCCAGGAGCAGAGAATAATTAGTTTTTTCCTTTGTTACGATCTGCTATCATGAGGGCTCGATCATGGAGCGGTTACTTCATAGCGGCGAAAGAGTCGAAAAGCCTTGGGGGTACGAGCTTATCTGGGCTCATACCGAACGCTACGTCGGCAAGATTCTTCATATCATGAAGGACGAGTCGTTGAGCTATCAATACCACGTGGTGAAAGACGAGACGATTCGTCTGCTATCGGGAGCGCTCGAAATGGACCTAGAGGTCAGCGGCGAACGGAACCGCATTCGACTCGCGCCTGGGGAGTGCTTGCACATCGTTCCCGGCATGAAGCATCGTATGACCGCGCTGGAAGATTGTGATGTCTTGGAAGTGTCTACGCCTGAGCTCGATGATGTCGTTCGCCTGGAAGACCGCTATGGCAGAGTTAATCCTGAAACGAGCAAATAATCTGTACTTGAGTTATCCATGGACGCGCAATTGAGTTTTTCCGAGCGGCTGATCGAACGGCGGCTCATCTCCGGCGAAGAGCTGGAGCGTGTCATTAAGCTGCAGCAGGAACAGCAGGCGCCTCTCAGCCGTCTCGTTGTCGAATTGGGTCTTTTATCCGAAGAGGATTTGTTACCCGTATTACGGGACCACTTCGATATTCCGCTGATGTCACTTAGGGACCTTCCCGCCGGACCTCTCCTTGATTTCGCTTAAAGATGTATCTAATACACCGCTCGCTATCGAGCTACCGCCCGGCATCGGTGATTTCTTCAAGCTCGCTCGCATAGTGCCGGTAAAAATCGACGGGCGCGAACTCTTGGTCGCGACCACCGATCCATTCGACCTGTCGCGATTGCATGCATTAGAGCTCGCCGTCGGATTAACCGTTCGCCCGGTTCTAGCGCGGGAAAAAGAGATTGCTGCGCGCATCGATGCGCTCTATAGCAGCGCCTATGCGGCGGAAGTTAACCAAGACGCCGCGGCGCCGCAGCTCGACGGTATCGGTGATGATGAAGATGTCGCGCATTTGCGTGACATGGCGTCCGAGGTGCCAGTCATTCGCATGGTCAATCAAATGCTCGTGCGGGCGCTTGAAAGCCGCGCTTCGGACGTGCATATCGAGCCCTTCGAAAACCAACTCAAGGTTCGTTATCGCATCGACGGTATTCTGCACGAAGTCGAATCGCCGCCACGCCAATTGAAGGGCGCGGTTATTTCGCGTCTCAAGATTCTTGCCCAGCTTAATATCGCGGAACGCCGCTTGCCGCAGGACGGCCGCATCAAGACCCGCCTTGCCGGCAAGGACGTCGATCTGCGTATCGCCACCGTGCCCACGCTTTATGGCGAAAGCGTGGTCATCCGGCTTTTAGAGCGCGGACAGATATTTACCGAGCTCGATACCCTGGGATTTCCTCCCACGCTTTTAGCCAAGTTCGACGAGATGATCAAAAGGCCCCATGGCATGATTCTGGTCACCGGTCCCACCGGCAGTGGCAAGACGACGACGCTCTATGGCGCCCTGCAAAAGATCAACGATCCGGGAAAGAAGATCATTACCATCGAAGACCCGGTGGAATATCAATTAAGCGGTGTCAATCAAATCTACGTCAAACCGCAAATCGGTTTGACCTTCGCCAATGGGCTCCGGACCCCGACGTCATCATGGTGGGCGAGATCCGCGACGCCGAGACCGCCGAGATCGCCGTACAGGCGGCACTCACCGGGCACTTGGTGCTTTCGACTCTGCATACCAACGACGCCGCCGGCGCGATTTCCCGCCTGTTAGAAATGGGCGTGCAAGATTATCTCCTCTCGTCGTCGCTTTTGGGCGTGTTGGCGCAACGGCTGGTGCGTCGCCTCTGCCCCGCTTGCCGCAAAGAGGTTGCGTTTGCAGGGTTGGATGTCACGGCGGCGGAATTGGAGTTGCAAAATAGTAATGGCGTGCAGAACGTGTGGGAAGCCACGGGGTGCGAGGCCTGCAACCATACTGGCTACCTGGGGCGCGTCGGGATTTTTGAGCTACTGCCTGCGACTTCCGAAATCTGCAAGGTCATCGTGCAACGCGCCGACGCGGGCACGATTCGCAACCTGGCCGTACGCCAGGGGATGCGTCTGCTCCGGGACGACGGCTGGGACAAGGTTCGCCAGGGCGTTACGACCTTAGCCGAATTGCTACGCGTCACGCGGGAAGAGGCATAAGCGTCGTTCAAGGATCGGAACGTTCAA
This sequence comes from Deltaproteobacteria bacterium, assembly GCA_005879435.1. Lineage (GTDB taxonomy): Bacteria > Desulfobacterota > Binatia > UBA9968 > UBA9968 > DP-20. Next base: position 3,191 of record VBKX01000508.1, on the reverse strand, counting down.
ACCTTCACGTCATTCAAAAATCTTCTTACTTTGAACGCTTGAACCCTTGAACTTTTGAACGGTTGTTTCCGAGTAATCATGGCTTTTTTCCAATATCGCGCCGCGGATCAGGCCGGGAAGGTCGTCGAAGGCGTGATCGAAGCGGACGCCGAGCAAAGCGTGATCCAGCGGCTGCGCGAGATGGGCTGTGTGCCCTTGCGCATCGCGCTGCCGAGCGAGCGCGTGGTTGGAACGGTGCGCCCGCAACTCGTACTGCCTTCTCGGCGCAAAGTTAGCCAGCAACAGCTCCTGCAAGTTACCCGCGAGCTGGGTACATTGCTCGGCGCCGGCTTGCCTCTCGACCGCAGTTTGTCGATCCTCGGCGGATTGGTCGAAGGTGGCGAGTTGAGCAAGATCTTACGCTCGTTGGTCGAGGCGGTGCGCGCCGGGAAATCATTGGCCGCCTCGATGGCGGAGCATCCTGAGGTCTTTCCCAAGATTTACGTGAATATGATCCGCGCCGGTGAAGCCGGCGGCATTTTGGAAAGCGTGCTGCGTTATCTGACGGAATATTTGGAAAGCACGCTCGCGCTCAAGGAAGAAGTCAAATCCGCTCTGATCTATCCGGCGATACTGGCGAGCGCGGCAGGCTTGTCACTGATCGTCATGTTTGTCTTCGTCATCCCGCGCTTTTCGGCGATCTTTAGAGACGTAAACAAATCTCTGCCGTTGATCACCAAGCTGGTTCTTAACTTGAGCTTAATTCTGTCGCAATACGGCTGGATCATTCTCCTTGTTCTAATTGGCATTGTCGGCGCGGCGATCTTTTATATCCGCTCGCCTGAGGGGAAAGGCGAGTGGGATCGTTTATGTCTGCGCGCGTGGTTGTTCGGCGAACTGGTGCGCAAGTTCGAGACCGCCCGCTTCGCGCGCACCCTCTCGGCGCTGATGAAAGGCGGCGTGCCGTTGCTCGACGCTTTGGGAACCGTTCAGGGTGTCATCGGCAACCGCTTACTGGCGCGTGCGATCAGCCAAGTCCAAGTGCGCGTGCGCGAGGGTAAGGGGATGGCGCGGCCGTTGAGCGAGAGCGGGCTTTTCCCACCTTTGGCCTTGAACATGATTGCCGTGGGAGAGGAGACCGGTAAACTGGACGGCATGCTGGCGGAAGTGGCCAATTATTACGATCAAGAGGTCAAACGGACGACCAAAAGATTAACGGCGTTACTGGAGCCAGCGCTGATATTGGTGATGGGACTCATCGTGGGTGTGGTGGTTATCTCCATGTTGCTGGCGATTTTTAGTATCAATGATTTACCATTCTAAAAAACTTTCAATAGATGCCCGGGGCTTTACACTGATCGAGCTGCTGATCGTAGTGACGATTATCGCTTTGCTCGCCGGCCTCGTGGTGCCGCAATTTATCAGGCAAGAAGAGAAGGCGACGGCGAAAGCGGCCAAGGCCCAAGTTGAGCTCCTTGGGACGGCGCTCGACACGTTTCGTCTCGATGTCGGCCGATATCCAACGACGCAAGAGGGACTCGCCGCGCTTAATCAGAAGCCTGGCGGAGTTGACCGTTGGGACGGGCCGTATCTCAAGAAAGAAGTGCCGCCGGATCCGTGGGGCAAGCCCTATATCTATAAAAGTCCGGGCGATCATGGTCCCTATGATATCATTTCCTATGGTGCCGACGGCGTTCCCGGGGGCGACGGAAATAATCGTGATGTCAACAGCTGGGAAAGGTAGCCGCGGCTTTTCGCTTCTGGAGCTCATGTTAGTGCTGCTCCTTATCGGGGTCAGCATGCTCATTGTACTACCCAACATCGCCAAAGGATTGCAGGAGCGCGAAGTGCGCGTCTCCGCCTTGGGGTTGGCGGCGGCGGCGCGCGATCTTAGGAGCCGCGCGCTCGCCGACGGCGAGCCGCATCAGCTCGTCCTCGATTTTTCGCAAAACAGTTACCGAATTGCGCGCTTAAAAGAAGTCAGCTTGCCCGCGGATGTGAAATTTATTTCCGTCAACGGCGGTGAGCGGCTGGATCGTGATCGTACGCGATTCTATTTCTATCCCAACGGCAGCAGTCTCGGTGGAGAAATTAGGCTTGCCCACGGTGAACAATCGATTTCTTATCGGATTCGCCTGGAAGCTCTTACCGGCAGGATCGAAGTTTCACGGACCAATTGATGATGAGTTTCCGCTATTATCGCAGATCGCGCCGAGGATTCACGCTGCTCGAAGTTTTGGTTGCACTCACCATCCTCAGCTTGGGAGTAGTGACTTTGTTGCAAATTTTCTCTCTCGGGCTGCGCTTGGGAGCGCGTAGCGCGGTGCGCACGGAATCCGCCGCGGAAGGTGCGCGGGTGATGGATGAGTTGTTGGCGCGAAAGAAGCTGCCCGAAGGCGGCGAGACGGGCACACTCGGTGGCACCGGCAGGTGGCAAGCCCAGGTGCAAACCGTAAATGAGCCGTCGTCATCGTTGAGTCTATCGAAGAACTGGGAACTTAAGGAAGTCGCTGTCGAGCTCTACACGTTGAATGGCAGACGCGAACGGCTTGTCGATCTAAAGACTTTCCGTCTCGGCAAAAAAGGGAACCCATGAACCTAACTCGGTGGTCGGGTTATCCGGAAAGACGACGGGTGTTTCATAACAGGCTTCCCGCTGGCGCTGCCGGCGCCGCTGGGTTCACGCTCGTCGAGGTTGTTCTGGCATTGACGATTTTCGCTCTCATGGGAGCGATTCTTTACGGCGCTTTCAGTCTCAGTCATCGCGCCGTGGAAAAGTCGCAAGCCAACGCCACGCAAAATCAAAAACAGCGCTCGGTTGCCGACCTTCTCGGGAGCTATATTCGCTCGACATTCCCGTATCGGGAATCGGCGCAAGAAACCGCGGCGTTTTTTCAGGGCGAAGCCGACAGCGTGACTTTTGTCTCGGCGTATTCCCAGGGCATGGGCGGGCGCGGCATGGCAAAGATTCAAATCGCGACGGACGAAGGCGGCGACGGCAGGGCGATTCTTAAGCTGGAAGAAACGACGCCCGTGCGCATCAACGCAGATGCGGGCGCCGCTGGACAGATTTACAGCGTGGTTCTTCAGAACGGCATCAAAGAACTTCGCTTGGCGTACTTGGACCCGCAGGCGGATCAAGAAACTTGGGAAGAGCGTTGGGATGGCAGCGAGCGAAAGACGCTGCCTCGCGCCGTGCGGATCACGTATTT
>VBKX01000507.1 GCA_005879435.1 Deltaproteobacteria bacterium | reverse complement strand
AGCGTGGTTTCAGTCATTCACTTAGCCCATGTTCTGCCGACTGGCAGTCTAATTCTCAGGGTCATAGACAACAATTTTCTCATTGGAGGAGAACATGGGTACTAAATTATATGTTGGCGGTCTGCCTTATTCGGTAACCGAAGGGCGGCTGCAAGAAATCTTTTCAGCACACGGGGCCGTCGAATCGGCCAACGTGATCTCGGATAAGTTTACCGGACAATCCCGGGGCTTCGGCTTCGTGGAGATGGGTTCCAGCGGCGAGGCCCAAAAGGCCATCGAGTCGCTGAACGGCACTCAGCTCGACGGGCGCACGCTCACCGTTAACGAAGCCAAGCCTATGGCGCGGCGCGATAACGGCGGCGGCGCGGGCCGTGACAATGGACGCAATCGCTGGTAGTCGTTTTGACATCTAGCTAATCAACTGGGGAGCAACAGGTCGGGTTGCTCCCCTCTTTTTTTCACTTCACCGTCGGCTGACTGCCGACTTTGGCGGAAGGCGAAGTTATCTTCCGCGATTCCGGTGTTGGCTCTCTGTCAGTCTTGTCGGAATAGATTTGTCCTACACCATTTTTTCTCAGGCTCCGAGGACATCCGGTAACCTTGGAGGCTTTTTATTGGGCCGCAAACCACGGAGGTTCCATGACCGAACAACAGGCGGTTAAACAGAGCGCAGAACTGTTGAGAACGATTATCCGAAGCATCGACAAAAAGCTCGAGTATACTTTCATCGACCCGTCGCAAGAAGGAAGATTCTCGCTTCGACTGTCGACGCGCGGGCGGGCGGGCATTGTTTCCCTGCTGACGAACGACCTGCGGCTGGCCGTGAACGATAACGTGCGCAAGAACGGGATCCGCCAGAAGATCAAAAGCACGCGCGACCACTTGCTATCGAACTACGTCGTCGACGTCATGGGAAGAAAAGTTACGCGGATGCTGAAGCAGTCGGCCGGCGGAAAGGACGAGAACAAGTCGTCATTTTTCTATCGACGCCCGCAGGGAAGAAGATAGCAGGTTTTTATCGGACTTGGTCGCGCGGATCCCGACGAATACGCTAGAGCGGGGTGAACCCAGGCGCATAGAGAAAGCCGCGCGGTAAGTCCCAGACGTCCGGAAACGATGGCATCAGAGTTCTCAAAGACGAAAAAGAAAAACCACGGATGAGCTAAGATTTTTCTCCGCGCGCCAGCGATAAAAAGGAATCCTAGAATTAATCGGGCAGCAGTTTCGCCCGCGAGATAAGCGGCGTGCGGGATTATCTTATTTAAGAATTCCGATTCAAGAATTCATCTCGCATCGTACGGGGTCACGACACGAGTTCGTGGCGGGGCCCTCTTTTCGTTCACATAGTGCGAGTAGCTTTGAGGTCCTGCCAGAAAACGTTTTAGTCTCTTCTCATCGATTTTTAACATACTCGGGTATAGAATCACGCCTACATCACGAGCTTAATCTTGCTGAACACGGAGGTACCGAAATGAGCGACAGGAAAATCCGAGTCGGCATTATGGGCCTAGGGCAGATTGGCCGGCAGCTTTACCACCTCGCGCTGGAAAAAGACGACATCGAGATCGTCGCTGTTGCCGACATCGGCAAACCGGAAATCATCGAGTATCTGCTCCAAAGTGACGGCATGGAGGAGCCGTCGTGCAAGCTTCAAGACAATTACCTGACTAATAAAAAATTCCGTACGCGAATGCTCCAGCTGGCGCGGCCTGAGGAGGTTCCGTGGGATATTATGAACGTCGACTGCGTGGTCGATGCGACCGGGCGATATCGTCGTCGGCGCGATATGGAAGCGCATCTGCGGGCCGGAGCGAAGCGGGTCATCCTGGCGTCGCTTCCGTCAGAACCGATAGATCGGATCGTCATACCCGGTATCAATGAAGGCCATGCCACCGGCGCCGACAAAATGATTTCTGCCGGTTCGGCAACGACCAATGCGTTTGCGCTGTTATTGCAATCTCTGGATCAGAGTCTGGGAGTCGACTTCGCATCGCTGACGACCGTCCACGCCTACTCCAGCGATCAATCGCTGCAGGATTACGCTCACGAAGATTTTCGTCGCAGCCGCTCGGCGGCGGAAAATATCATTCCCAACAATAATGAGTCGGCGCGATGGGTAGAAATGGTGCTACCGAAGTTCTCTGGGAAGTTGAGTGGCTACGCGCTCAACGTGCCGGTCCAGCGCGGATCGTTGCTGGACGTGAATTGCGTCATGCGCGACGGCACCGTTACGGTCAATCAATTAAACGACGCGATGCGCGCGGCGGCTGCTCAGCATCCGGACTTGATCGGTATCACTGATGATCCGATTGTTTCATCAGACGTTATTGGTTGCCAGCAATCCTTGCTTTTCGATGCGGGCGCGACCATCAAAGCAGGAAAGAAAATCGTCAAAGTGCTGGCCTGGTACGAGAGCCTGGGGCATGCATGCCGCGTGCTCGACGTGGTTCGACAATACGGCAAGCTTGACGGAGGTGTATCATGAGAGTTGCCATTAACGGATTTGGCCGAATCGGCCGCTCTGTCTTTCGTATTTTGGATAAGCGGACGGACGCCGAATTAGTAGCAATCAACGACGTCTTCGACCACGACGCGCTCCGATACTTGCTGAATTATGACACCGTGATGGGACGATTCGCGGGCACCTTACGGCTCGAAGGCGATGAGCTGATCACCTCGCACGGTCGAACCCGGATGCTGCGCGAAAGGGATCCGCTTAAACTGCCGTGGCGCGACCTTGCCATCGATGCCGTCATAGAATCGACCGGAATATTCACCAGCAGGGAACAGCTCAGCAAGCATCTGGAGGCCGGCGCCAAGCGCGTCGTGCTGACCGTGCCGGCGAAGGACGCGATCGACTATACCGTCGTGATCGGCGTTAACGATGACGGGCTCAAGCCCGAGCACCGGATGATTTCCAACGCGAGCTGCACGACGAATTGTCTAGCGCCTATGGCAAAGGTGCTCCATGATTCTTTCGGCATCGTCGAAGGAGTCATCAATACCGTGCATGCTTATACCAACGATCAGCGTCTTGCCGACGTGCCGCACTCGGACTGGCGGCGCAGCCGCGCTGCGGCGGAGAATATCATACCGACCTCCACTGGGGCCGCGAAAGCCGTGGGCGAGGTTTTGCCGCAGCTGAAAGGTCGGCTGGACGGCATTGCGGCCCGCGTTCCAGTGCCCGATGGCTCGGTGGTCGATTTGTTCGTCGAACTGGAGAAACGCGTCAACCCGGAGGATGTTCATGCCGCGATTTTACAACTCATGGAAACACCCGTGGTGTCATCGGACGTAATCGGCAATTCTCACTCTTCTATATTCGATCCGGCATTTACCAGCGTTACCGGGGGCAAATATCTAAAATGCCTCAGTTGGTACGACAACGAATGGGGATATTCCAATCGCGTCTGCGATTTGCTGGGTTTGCTCGCGCGCTGGGGATAGGCCGTCTCGGCGACACACCGGCTGCCTCGAATCGGCTTCGGGTTCGTGCTCAGTTTCGACCGCGCGGACGAAGCGATCCACGAACTGAAATTTAATATTCCGCGGTAATGGCAGCAGTGACGTCGGCGGAGCCCAATGAGGGATGTAAAATGGCAGATTTACAGGGCGCTCAGATCCCAGTCACGCTGCGACCGGGACGTCCAACGGATACCAGCGCGTGCGGCAGAATTTGCTACGAGGCGTTTGAAGCCGTTGCCCGCCAACATAACTTTGCTCCCGACTTCCCGTCCGTGGACGTCGCGACCGGTCTGATCACGATGCTGTTGTCGCATCCACGGTTCTTCAGCGTTGTTGCTGAGGTGGGCGGCGAGGTTGTCGGTAGCAACTTTCTTGACGAGCGCTCTCTGATCGCCGGCGTTGGTCCGATCACCGTGGATCCCAAGGTGCAGAATCTGAAGATCGGTCGCCGCCTGATGCAGGCCGTTCTCGACCGAGCCGCGGAACAAAGATTTGCCGGGGTCCGGCTGTTGCAGTCCGCATACCACAGCCGTTCTCTCGCGCTCTATGCGACGCTGGGGTTTCTGCCCCGGGAATCCATTGCCTGCATGCAAGGCTCTGCGATTGGGGTTTTGCCGGCCGGTTATTACGTGCGGCGGGCCGTTGAGGCGGACCTTGAAGTTTGCAATCGCGTCTGCAAGTTTGTCCACGGTCATGATCGCGCTGGGGAGACGCTCGATGCGATCAAGCTGGGGACCGCGATCGTCGTGGAACACGAAGGACGCGTGACCGGCTATGCGACGGATTTGGGCTTCCTTGCGCACGCCGTCGGCGAGACCAACCGGGATCTGATGGCGCTGATCGGCGCTGCGTCCGTTTTCGCCGGCCCGGGCATTCTTGTGCCTCTCCGCAATGGGGCTCTATTTCAATGGTGCCTGGGCCACGGCTTGCGCGTGGTACAGGTCATGACCTTGATGACGATGGGACTTTACAACGAACCGGCGGGAGCTTACCTGCCATCCGTACTGTATTGACTGTAAGTCGGGACTTCGCGACCGCACTATAGGCGTTGGACGAAATAGCTCTTAAGCACACGGTGACGCTTGGGCTGTGGCGCGAACCCAAATTGACGCGTTATTGAAACCTATGCCGGGAAAATGCCCGCAGTGCGGAGCGAGAACTTATTTAGCCCGAACGACAATACAGACCGACCTGGTTGAAATACAAAATATCCCCTGCACGGTGTGCCAGGAGTGTGGACAGGAGCAGATCGGACAACTAGCGCAGAGAAAAATCGACAAACTTCTCGAACGCGCAGCCAAAGGAAACCTCAAAACGCGCACGGTCGTGATGTAGAGCAGACCTTTGTTAATCTTCTAAAACGGCATCACGTGTAGGCGATACCAAACGGCCACACAATTTCGCCACATGTCGCAGCCGCTTAGCGAAACGCTTACGCCAAAGCCCGCGATTATTCCTTTAGAGTCGAGCCGTCTGTCTATTCTGCGTTTACAAGAACGCATGGTCAGGAAGTTGCTCCATGCACTGACACTCCGTGTTCACATGATTTGAACATCAGCCAAGTAAACCCTTTTCAAACCGCGTCGTCTAATGAACGACGTGACGGCGAAAAAATTTAACAAGATAGAGCGAAGACGGTTTAAGTAGAGAGGCTGATAACTTGTGCGACCGGGCATTTAAATTGGCTCTAAACTAAATCATACAGGGAGGTTTTATGGTGTTCAAAACGAAGCATTTCGGGATAATCGCAGCTGCCATTATGCTAGGCGTCGGTTTGTGGGTACTGCCGGGCTTTGCGCAAATGCGTCATGGCGGTGGGGGAAGAGCCGGCGGGCCAAATCTTTTTTTCCTGATGCGCGCCGCCCAGCTCACGCCGGATCAAAAGACCCAGGTGCATACGTTGATACAAAACAGCCGACAAAATTCTCAGCAGATTGTCAGCCAGCTCGTGCCGCTCCGGCAGCAGCTTAACAGCGCGCTTTATTCTACCGGGACAGCCAACCCTAACCTGATCAGTCAGGTCAACGCACTGGAAAGCCAGCTCCAACAAGAAAGGTATAGTGTTTTTCAGCAGGTGTGGTCATTGTTGAATTCTACACAACAAAATCAAGTCACAACCTTGTATTCACAGATGGCAGCTAACAGAGCGCAACAACTAAACATGTGGAAATCATTACATCAGCAGCAACAAAACCGATAACTCCTTTGAAAGTCTTTGCCTTGCGTCGTCAGCAAGGCGGTTGAAGCAAATTCGGGCCCGGTGAGTCGTGCCACCGGGCCTTCAGCTTGCCGGGCGTACGATCCGTTCTCTCACTCTACAGTAAGTTGAACATAATTTAGTTAGCGTTGCGGCGCTTACTTCATTGAGTGCATGCCTTCCAGCTTGCCGCGATCGATCTTGCCAAGTCCAGTGCGTGGGAGTTCGGAAAGAAATTCGACGGCTTTGGGAGCTTTGTATGGCGCCAGCAATTGCTTGCAGAACTGAATAAGCGCTTCCGCGCCGCATTCGGCGCCGGGATTTAGAACTACAAACGCTTTCACTCCTTCTCCCCATTCGTTGCTTTTGAAACCGCCAACTGCGGCATCGGCTACGTCGGGATGTTTCCGTAAGGTGTCTTCAATCTCTTCCGGGAAAACGCTAATGCCGCCGCTTTTTACCATATTCTTCTTGCGGCCGGAGATGTGCAGGTAGCCTTCGGCGTCGAGGAAACCAATGTCGCCGGTGTGGCACCAGCCGCCTTGGAGAAACTCCTCCGTAGCCTGTGGATTTTGATAATAGCCTTGGATCGCCAGCGGAGTGCGGACGCAGACTTCGCCTTCTACACCGAGCGGAACTTCACGGCTGTCGTCGTCGGCAATG
>VBKX01000506.1 GCA_005879435.1 Deltaproteobacteria bacterium | reverse complement strand
TCGATCCCGCCCTGGACCCGTTCAATCCGAAGAACGGCTACAATAGCAGCGGGCCTTCGAAGTATTCCGACCAGTTCAAGAGAGCCTATTTCGAGGGACAGGCGAAGCGAATGAACCGCCTGATCGATTTGGCGCTGGAGAGATTGCGCCGGATCGAGGCGAGCGAATATCCGACCGACGACGCCCCGTTCATTATACCCAGAGGCGACGCCGCGAAACTTTTCCAACTCGACTTGAGCATTCTGCGCAGCACCGTCCGTCCCGGTAAGTTGCTCAAGAACGACGGAACCCTCGAAGCTTGCTGCGTCATCCAAAGCGTGCGAGTGGCTGCGCCCGGTATCGCCCGACAAAATGCGACCTTCGACGGTGGCACGCTGTTTTTAACGGTCCGGTCATTTTTGAGCGCCAACGCCATTCGCGCGACCAACTCCCTCGATGGCATCGATCATTGCTCGAGCAACAATTCCACGGTTTGCGCGCTGCAAAGCATTTCAGTCCCGGTACTGTTTGGCGCCATGGGGGGTCACTATTTTATCCGGGACAATGAAATCCACTACGAACTCGCCAAAAGCAAAGACAAAGATTTTATCACCATCGAGGGCGCCACTCATGGGATCACGCCCTGCGTTGAGTGCGAGACGTCCAAGGGTCAGTACTCGAATAGCGTGCAAAACTTTTTCGACTACGTCGCGAAGTGGGTCAATGCGCGGTTCTGATTCGCGCATCCGTTCACCTTGAGAAATCGAAGGGAGACACGCCATGAATAAATTTCTAGTGTGGGCAGTCGCTCCTGTCTTCATCGTAGGGATGAGCGCTGCAGTGCGCGCGAACGAGATTACGCTTATTGCGCCCGGCGGCATCCGAGCCGCCGTGGATCAAATGATCCCGGCTTTCGAAAAGTCGACGGGGCACAAAGTCAAAGCGACCTTCGGTTCCGGCGGCGGCACCAAGGAGCGAGTTATTAATGGCGAACCGTTCGACGTGCCGATCGTACAATTACCCTTGGATCCCGTGCTCGCGTCGGGTCACGTCATTGCTGCGAGCGAGACGCCGCTCGCCTTCGTCGCCGTCGGCGTCGCCGTGAGAACCGGCGCGCCGAAGCCCGACATCTCGAGCGCGGATGCGGTCAAGCGGCTTCTCCTCGGATCGAAAGCCATAGCGTATCCCAACGCCGCGAGCGGCGCGGCCGCAGGCGTGAGCTTCAACGAGACCCTGCAAAAGCTCGGCATCGCCGACGCGATGAAGCCGAAGATCAAAATCGCCCAGGGCGGCAGGGGCGCCATGGAGCTGCTTGCCAAAGGCGAGGTGGACATCGGCCTGACTTTCATCAGCGAGATCATCACCGAGCCCGGGGTCGAGGTCGTCGGCCCGCTGCCGCGCGATATTTCGACGCCGACGGCTCTGGTCGGCTTCGTGTCAGCGCATACGAAAGAACCCGACGCCGCGCAGGCGCTGCTGCGCTATTTGTCCTCACCCGAGGCCGCGGCCGTCTACAAGCAGCGCGGCATGGAGCCGGGGCGATGAGTGACGCTCGCGAACACCATCACGATCTTCGATCCGTGCGAAGTATGAATCTTCACCGCCGAAACGACGCTGTAGAATCTCGCGCGAGTGTGCTATTCTAACCTCGATGCAGAATGATTCTTGAGACGGATTCATGGAGAAAGTCGTACGTAAATTCGAGTCCTTTGATGATGCGGACGACGCTGATTACGAGCGATTCCGCGTTATGTCTGGCGACGAAAAACTTCAGATACTGCTAGACTTAATCATGCCCGAGAATCCCGATGGCGCTATTATCGAACGATCTGCGCGCGTTCATCCACTTACTGAACACCAAGAGTGTTAAATATGTAATCGTCGGCGCCTGGGCGTTGGCCTTTCACGGCCGGCCTCGCTATACGGGCGACATTGATTTCTTTGTCGCACGTGATCCGGATAACGCCGATAGACTAATGGAAGTTATCGAAGACTTCGGGTTTGGTCAGACCGGCATCGAGCGAGACGATTTTTTACACATTGATCATGTAATTCACATTTCCGATGTCCCTGTCTTTGTTATCAGCCGCGATCTTTTAATCAAGAATAAGCGCGCGGCAAATCGAGATAAGGATCAAGGCGACGTCAAACTGTTAGAGAAAACCAGACCTCCCCGTCGCTAGCTGGCTATTTGAGCGGTCGCAATTACATTTCCACCATTCCAGTAGCTTTCGACGAGCCAGGCCGAATACAATCAACCCCGTTGGCCGAGACTGCTTCGTTTCCTGACTTTTTGTTTCTGTGTTTTATACGGCCTGGACATCTTTGACTGGCGCAACCGGCGACAGCTTGCTCATCAATTACACGGCACAATAAGTGAGTTGACATCAGGTCATCATCGCAGCTACGCTGCGGCCAAATAGCGCGTGGAGCGATTTTCGACTTGTTGACAGCGGCGCCTGAGAGCGAATCTTCTTGTAGTTGATAATAGAAAAAGAAGCTGCTGCCTGGTTTGCTAAATTCGGGATTCGCGGGGTAGTGATGAAGCGTAGTGCTTTGATCGTTATGATCTTGCTGGCCGGAGCGACACATGTCTCAACTGCGGCTGAAAATCATCTCAACGCACAACAGCAGTTAGGCAGACGGCTGTTCGAGCAGTCGTGCGGCGTGTGCCACACCAGGCCGACCTTAATTTCCGGCATGTATGGTCCGGAACTTTCCAAACTGAACTTAGGCGGGCAGGAAGAGCTTCTCCGCACGTTCATCAGCAACGGGACGGCGCGCATGCCGGGCTTCAAGTACACTTACAATCCGGACGAGATCGCCGCCATCGCCGCCTACATCAAGACTCTGCCGCCGGGCACGCAGGATATTCCGACCGCGCGCGCGCCGACGAAAGCCCCAACTCCGGCTCAGTAACGTCTGTCACAGAGCTGATCACCTATTGGGAGAAACGATATGCAAAATACAAATCGGTTCGCCGTTGCCATCGCGATCGCTCTCGCTATTATTTTTGGCGCAATGACATTCGTTCCCGGCGCGGCTTATGCCGACTCGCTGCTAACCGGGGCGATCACGTCGGCTGCCGGTGAGAAGATGGGCGGCGTGACCGTGTCCGCCAAGGCGGAAGGATCGACCATCACGACGAGCGTCTTCACCGACGAGTCCGGCGGCTATTATTTTCCGCCGCTGCCCAATGGCAAATACCGGGTCTGGGCGCAAGCGCTCACCTACCAGGGAGCCAACGGCAGTATCGAACTGAAGAAGAAGACCACGCGGCGCGATTTCGTCCTGCAGCCGATGAAGAGCCAAGAGGATTGGATTCGCCAATTGCCCGGCGACGAGTTTCTCGCCGCACTCCCGGGCGACACGCCGGAAGACTACCGCATGAAAACTCAGGTGCGGAAAAATTGCACCGGCTGCCACAGCGCCAGCTACCCGCTGCAGCACCGTTTTGACGAGGAAGGTTGGAACAAGATTCTCGATCTCATGAAGCACGTCAACGTGCTCGGTGTTTATCAAGGACCGGAGCATAAGGCGACGCCGAATATCGAATTTCACCAAAAGGAACTGGCGGCCTATCTCGCTCGCGCTCGCGGCCCGGGCGAAAGCTCGATGAAGTTCAAGCTGCGCCCGCGGCCGAACGGCGAAGCCGCGCGTGCCGTGATCAAAGAATACGACTTCCCGATGGAACACGGCCATGCGGCATCGATGGACGGCAGCGACTGGTCGCTCGGGACCAAATCCAGCATGAACCATGTCGCCGGCGTTCATGACGCACAAATGGACTTTGACGGCAACATCTGGATCACCTATGCCCACACCAGCACGGCGACCACAATCGGCCGGATCGACGGGAAAACCGGCGCAGTGAAAAATTTCAAGCTCGACGATCAACGGGGCATTGCCTCGGGTACCCACGGCATTACCCGGGACGAAAACGGCATACTCTGGTTCAATGTCAGGTCCAACGTGCAGCGGAGCCGCGGCGGCCTCGGCAGGATCGATCCCAAAACCGAAAAGATTACGGTCTATCTTCCGCCCGAACCCATGTCCGGGACGGCTGGAACTTTGGATGCCGATATGAACGGCAACGTCTGGGTGACGGCCCCCGATGGAGCGCTACGGTTCAACGTCAAAGAAGAGAAATTCACTGAATTCAAATCGGTGACCTATAAGAATCAATACGGCACCGCGACGGTCTACGGGCTGGCCGCCGATCGCACCGGCAATGGCTGGTGGCTGCTGATGGCGCAGGACTTAATCGATTATAGCGACATCAAGACGGGCAAGAGCACCGAGTTCAAGCTCTCGCCGGAAAAGGCGGTGATGGAAAATCTCAGCCCCGAGCAGCGCAAGATGTACGAGACCTTCCAGCCGCCGGATTTCAACACGCCGTTCGCCTGGGCACAGGCACCGCGGCGCATGGGCGCGGACAAAAATGGCGATTACGTGTACGTCGGCAACTCATTCGGCGACACCCTTTCCAAGATCAACATCCACACCAAGGAAACGACACTCGTCCCGCTGCCGAACCCCGAGGCGCATCAGCCGTATCAGATCGGCGTGGACAAAGCGCACAACGTATGGACCAATCTGTGGAGCACGGACAAGGTCGCCAAATACGATCCGAACTCTGGACAGTGGACGCTGTTCGATCTGCCGACCCGCGGCACCGAGTCGCGTCACATCTCGCTGCTCGAACGCAACGGTCAGCCGCTCCGCGTAATCATTCCCTATGAGCGCGCGCGAAAAGTTGGAGTCTTGACACCGCGCAGTGAGGCTGAAATCCAGGCGCTGAAGACGCAGGCCGGCCGCTAAAGAGCGAACGCGCAGCAGCCTCTCACAAGTGCGCGGGATCGCGAGATAGTCGCACCAGCGCGATCAATCTCTTCGGTTTTAGCAGCGAAAGCTGGCTGCTGCCCCGGTGTCAGCACGGCCCCCGCCTAACGAATATTAAGGCAAAACAGATTTTA
>VBKX01000017.1:19803-25012 GCA_005879435.1 Deltaproteobacteria bacterium | reverse complement strand
GATTTGTTTCACGATGTTCATTTGCACGCGCGCGGCCATATCGTCGAAACCGAAGCACCACCGTGGGGCAAGACTACGCATCATGGTCTGCCCGGCATACCTTCGCTATCGGCCGCCAGCGCCGCGCATCCGGCGCCGTGGATCGGCGCGCATAACCAACAAATATTTGGTGAGATTTTGGGCTTGAGCAAGAAGAGAATTGAAGAGCTCGAGAACGCTCAGGCGATCAAGTAGCAAAAGATCAAAGAATAGAGCGTTGAGAAAATGGCGCCTGGGCATTCTTTCACGTCCGCAGCTATGTTAACGTCAGCCGATGCACGGGGAGCCCAATCAGGTCCATGACACAATGAATCAAAATCGAATACCCACGGTTTCGATCCTAATCCCGACGCTAAATGAAGCGGACAATATTGCGCCCCTTCTAGCTCGTACGTTGGCAGTGATTGAAAATAACGGACTGGCGGCCGAGGTGTTGGTGGTGGACGGTGGCTCCAAGGACGGAACCCAGGATGGTGTTCAACAGTGGACCGCCGGTCACCCGGTTCGGTTGATTCAATCGGACGCGAAACAGGGTCTGGCTGGGGATATCATCGCGGCTGCCGATTCGGCCCGGGGCGAGTTTGTTGTGGTCCTCGACGCGGACCTGAGTCATCCTCCCGAAATGATCCCGCAAATTGTCCGGCCATTGCTGGATGGCACATATAACATGGCGGTTGCAAGCCGGTACGCTCGCGGCGGCTCGATGTTGGACTGGCCATGGTCGAGATGGTTGGTTTCCCGGGTGGCGACGATGCTGGTCACGCCGCTGGTGAGTGTAAAAGATCCGTTGTCCGGATTTTTCGCCGTGCGGCGTGAGATCTTGCTTAAGCGGGCTCGCGGCATGTCCGGTTTCAAAATAAAATCGGGTTTCCGGCAGGTCCAAATTCGGTATTCGCCAGGTGCGAATTTTTCTGTCGCAACTCGTCGCTCTTTCCGGCGGCACAGTCCCAGTTGGGTCAGATCCGCATCTCGCCGTTTCCGGCCTATTGGCTTTGCTCCTGGATCTTTTTTTGTTCCAGATCCTTCTCGCTACGCAGGTGAACCCGATCTTTTGCCAAATCGGCAGCTTTTTCGCCGCGACACTTGGCTACTACGGATTGGCCGGCCGCAAGGTCTTCACGACCTTCGTCAGATCAAGCGGGACTTCGCCGTGGCGCCTCTATGGACGATTTGCCATGGTATTCCTGCTCGTGCTTTTGCTTCGCAGCGCGATTTTCTCGATGGTCATCGAAAACTGGCAATGGGCCGCCGGCGCCGCTATCATGAGCGCGGCATTGATCTCAGCCGCATTGCTTTTCGTCGGTGCCGTCCTGTTTGTGTTTAGCAGGCCGGACGCGGGCGATGTCCATCGCACCCGATGGCGCGTGACCACGGTCGTCATCGTCGCGTATGTCCTGCTGCTCAAGATCGTCTTCCTGGGGATGATAAACGTGATTCCAGAGGAGGCCTACTATTGGAACTATGCGCAACATCTGGATATCGGCTACCTCGATCATCCGCCAATGGTGGCGTGGCTCATCTGGCTTTCCACATCCCTATTCGGCGATTCCGAATTTTCCGTTCGTCTGCCGGCTGTTCTCGCGTTGATTATTGCTGCCATCTTCATGTTCCGGCTGACCGTGAACCTGTGTGACCGGGC
Organism: Deltaproteobacteria bacterium; assembly: GCA_005879435.1. Classification (GTDB taxonomy): domain Bacteria; phylum Desulfobacterota; class Binatia; order UBA9968; family UBA9968; genus DP-20. The sequence continues at coordinate 23,334 of VBKX01000017.1, read as the reverse complement.
AGCGGCATTTCGTTGTGTTTTACTTTTGGTCGTATTGCCGATCTATTTCGGAGTGGGCTTTTTCATCACGCCGGATGCGCCACTGTACGCGGCCTGGGCCGGCTGCCTCTATTTTCTGGAACGCGCACTGGTTGCTGATAACCGGCGAGCGTGGTGGGGGGTGGGTTTATGCATCGGACTCGGCATGCTGGCGAAATACACCGTCGCGCTCTTGGGCCTTGGCACTTTGACATTCGTGCTTATCGACCGGCACTCTCGGCGGTGGTTACTCCGCCCGCAACCTTTTCTTGCTGCGATCGTCGGCGCGATGCTCTTTTCACCGGTGCTCTTCTGGAATATGCAAAACGGATGGGCGTCGTTTGCCTTTCAGGGCCCAAGCCGCTGGTCGGGCGCTCGTGATTTTTCTCTTCATTTGATATTTGCTTCGGTCTTGCTGGTGCTCACGCCGGTTGGATTGCTGGCCGTGGGTAAAATGTTTCTGCCTGACAGGGTCGTAGGAATTACCGGATCTCATCATGCCTACGGGCAGCGCAAACAACGCCTGTGGCTGCTCAGTTTCACCGTGCTGCCGTTGGCTGTATTCGTCATTCATAGCCTATTCAGTGACTCGAAGCTTCATTGGACCGGCCCGGTCTTGCTGGCGGCTATTCCGATGGTGGCCGCGGATATGGTTCCTCACATCGGTGAAGTGACAGCACCTTTGACGCGACTCATCCGGCGATCCTGGCTGCCAACGATCGTCGTCTTGCTACTCACCTATGGTGGCATGTTCTACTATTTCTCTATAGGATTACCCGGCGCTCCGATGTCGGCAAAACGTGCGTTCGGGGCGTGGCGTCTCCTGGGGGACAGAGTCGGTCAGATTGAGAGTGCTCTTGAGAATGAGACAGGACGGGAGCCGATCATCGTCGGCATGGACAAATACATGATATCAAGTGAAACAAGCTTCTATGACCTTACCGACCGTGACGGCGCTCGCAATACCGGAGGCCCTCATTTCTTTGGCGGCCGAAGCCTGATGTGGGAGTTCTGGCTGCCGTGCTCTAAGGCGTTGGGCAGAAATTTTATAATGGTTGATTTTGATCGTAAAAAACTTGCGGACCCGTCTCTTGCGCAATACTTCGAGCGAATGGGCGACGTCGCCAAGGAAACCCTCAAAAAGGACGGACAGGTTGTTGGATATTTCCACTGGCGTATCGGCTACGGCTACCGATCCAGTGACGGGAAACTCTCGACGGCACGTTAGTCACGAGTCTAAGTCCACGAGGCCGCTGCGCGGCTCGCATTCCTACAAAGGGACTCAATCCTTCCGAATATTTTACGCCGGGCGAAACTTCGGCAGGGTGTAATCTTCGTTATCCTCGAACACCACTTGGACCGGCATGCCAATCTTTACTTGCTCCGTCGGGCATTCGATGACGTTTGAGATCAGGCGCGGGCCTTCGTCGAGATCGACTAAGGAGACGTTATAAGGCGTCTTGCCCTCGTAGGACGGATGCCAAGCGCGGTGGTAATTGACGAACGAATAAACTATGCCCCTGCCGCTCAACTGTTTCCATTCATAGTCCGTGAGCTTATGCTCGCACAGATTCGCCCAGAACGGCTTGGCTTCCAGCTCTTCGAGAAAAGGTTTAACTTTAGCGACCGCTCGGCCGCGGCTATCACTGGTTTCGCTCATAGTGCCCCCAATATTAGGCTGGCGTGCATGCACAGGCTGCCGCCGTGGCCGCTGACGATGCCGGCTTTGGCGTTTTTCACCTGGCGCTCAGGTTCGACTTCGTTGCCGCGCAGTTGGCGCACGGCTTCGGTGACATGCAGCATGCCTTCGATGTGCGCTTGTGAAAGTAATCCGCCGTGGGTATTGACCGGTAATTCACCGCCGACTTCGATGCGGCCGTTCTTGACAAAGTCTTTCCCTTCGCCTTTTTTGCAAAACCCGTAGTCTTCCAGCGTGATCATCGTTGTGATCGTGAAGCAGTCATAAATTTCCGCGAAGTTCATGTCCTTGGGGTTAAGTCCTGCCATCTTGTAGGCGAGTTCCGAAGACTTTTTGCCGCCCAGGGTGGTGAGGCTCGGGGCGTCCATCAAACTGAAGTGCGGATGGTGCTGTCCCATGCCGAGAATCGCCACCGGCTTCTTCGGAAAGTCGCGGGCGCGCTCCGCACTGGTGACGATGACCGCGCCGCCGCCGTCGGATTCCAGCGCACAATCGAATAAGCGCAGCGGCTCGCAGATAAAGCGCGACGCTTGATGATCGGCGATCGTCATCGGCTTGCGCATGGTGGCGTTGTTGTTCATGCAAGCGTGCTTGCGCGTCGCGACGGCGACGTGTGCCAAATCTTCACTGGTGGTGCCGAATTCGTACATATGCCGCTGCGCCGCAAAAGCATGATTGGCAACGGCGGAGAAATGGCCCCAGGGCTCTTCCCAGTGCTCATCGCCGTGGCGAATCGGATTACCCGGCGAAGGATCGGGTGTGCCGCGTTTACGCGCGTGCACGCACATGACGGTGTTCGCCATGCCGGCTTCGATGGCCATGACCGCGTTCTGGACCATGGCAATCGGCGTCGCGCCGCCGAGCGCCAAGTCGGTAGCGTAGTTCGGGTGCATGCGCGCCATATTCGCCATCCTGACGGCGTAACTGCGGTGCGCGTCATTGAGCGGCTGGTTGGTGATGAAGCCGTCGACGTCGGACGCCTTTATGCCGGCGACGGCGTAACGACCGCTGATGTTGCTCATGAGATCCTCCGTGGGAAAAATTGCTGTGCTGGAGTAATGGAGTATTGGGTTGGGAGAGGGCGGCCCATTACTCACTGGCTCCAATACTCCAGCGCTCCATTCTCATTACTCCATCGCCAGTGGTTTTCAACTACCGTGTTCCTGTGGCTAGATTCTTGATGAACCCGCTTTTTTCCAGCTCGGCGATGAAGCTGGAGTCCATGAACGCTTCCGGCTTCTGATTCCAAATCTCGGGGCGTTGCGCCGCGACATACTCGTAGGTCGGTTGGAGCCCCTGCGTGATCGGATAGGGAACTGAATTGAAGTCTTTGCGGTAAATCTCGTAGGAGCTTTCGAGCAATTCTCGATCGTTAGTTTTTAGATACTTGCCCAAGACCTTCACGCTGAAATCCTTGTTGGCCTTCAAGTAGTGGATCGCTTCGACGTGCGCCTTGACCATACGCATCACCGTGTCGCGGTCTTCAGCAACCCATTTGCGCCGCGTGACAATCGACATGGACGGATAGGCAACTTCCTGTTTAGCGTCCCACAGGATTCTAAATCCTTTGCGTTCGGCTTGGGTGTCCGCGGGATGAGAGAGGTCGGCGGCGTCGACTACGCCGTTTATCAATGCCTGAATCCTGTCGGGCTGGGTTCCGATGGAGAGCATCACGACATCCCGCCCAGGTTCAAGGCCGTATTTCTTTATGATGTAGCGCTCAAGAAAATCTCCCAAAGAGCCAAAGCCGGAAACCGCCACTCTTTTGCCGCGTAGATCCTCCGGCTTTCTGATATCGGGCCGCACCAGCAATT
>VBKX01000017.1:14424-19771 GCA_005879435.1 Deltaproteobacteria bacterium | reverse complement strand
ATACTGTTGCCGATGATCGCCTGAGCCGATTGCCCCGATCCACGCAGCAGGACAAGCTCGGCATCCAAGCCGTATTTTTCGTAAAGTTTTGCGTCTTTAGCGATCCACGGAATCCACTGCGACGCCGAGAGCGAAGTTACGCCCCAGCGAAACTTCTTGAGGGGTTTGTCTTGCGCGCTGGCGTAATCGCCGCAATGGATAGTGACCAAAGAAGCGATCAATAAGAATGAGATTTTATTCATTTCTACAGATTCCTGGTTTGTCGGTAAGCAGAAGTTGCTGGTTGCCGCCACACCCGGCCGAGATTCTTCGGCTTCGCCTCAGAATGACACGCGAGACAGGTGTCATCCTGAGCAAAGCGAAGGATCTCGTCTTAGATGTTGTATAGCCGTGCCGCATTGTCGCACATAAGTTTGCGCAGCTGGCTTGCGCTCAGATTTTTACGTTCGGTGACTGATTCCACGGTATGGGGAAATTTGCTGTCGCCGTGGTTGTAGTCGGAAGCAAAGACCAGACGATCTTCGCCGACGTAGTCCATGACGAAGTTCAAAGTGTGCTCATCGGGCTCGAAGGAGTAATAAACCTGCTCGCTGCGCATGTATTCGCTCGGCGGCTTTTTTATCAAGGGCACGGTCGGTTGGAGGTACTCGTAATGCTCATCCAAGCGCTCCATCCAGTAGGGCACCCATCCGGCACCGGCTTCAAGGAAAGCAACTTTCAGTTTGGGATAAAGCTCGAGAATGCCGCCACCGACGATGCACATGACGCCGATCATCTGCTCGAACGCATGAGTGGTTGCATGCACGAAGAATGCGTTGTTGAAGCGATCGGCTGCCGCCGCCGGCCGGCCGGAACCGACATGAACGCACACGGGAACGGCTAGTTCCTGAGCCTTGGCGTAAAAAGGATAGAAATCCGGGTGATCTAAATTGCGTCCGGCCGAGTGTGCCGAAGTAGCGACGGCGACAAAGCCCAATTCTTTGACACACCGCTCCAGCTCTTTTACGGCTTCCTTGGGTTCCTGCATGGCCACCAGCGCGACTCCCTTCAACCTCTGGGGCTTGGTTTTGCAGTAGCCGTCCAGCCAGGTGTTGTAGGCGTGCGCGATGGCGCAGGCGAGATCGTGGTCTTCGAGAAACGGCAGGGTCAAAAACACGGTGGTGCCGAAGTTTACGGCCGTTTCGATTCCTTCGAGGTCCATATCTTTCAGGCGCTGGACCGGGTCGAACATTCCGGTGGTTTTTTGCGGCCTTCTGCTATAGGGCGCGGTGCCGATGCCGAGACCGGTGCCGGACGGCTTCGCCCAAATTTTGCCTTCGAGCAGCAGTTGTTCCTTGCCGTCGGGGCCCGTCACCATTTTCGGCGCGTGCTTTCTGTAGGGTGGATCCAATAGCTCCTGCCAGTCGGCGTCGCGCTCTTGCACATGTCCGTCGGCGTCGATGATCCGAAGATTATCCATTTCGTGCCTCCATGCTCTCAAATCGCCATGAGCTTACTTACGCGTGATCGAATTTAAAAGCTTGTCCCAACGTTCGAGTTCTTTCTCGTACTGGTCGGTGGTCAGTCCGTGCTCGGGGCGCCATTTTTTAAATCCATAATCCTTCGCGCCGCTGCCGTAGTAGTATTTTTCCAACACTTGCTGCCCAGCGGAGCTCAGGAGAAAGTCTGCCATCAGCAGCGCCGCATGAGGATGCGGCGGGTTCGCAGCAATTGCCGCGCTGCCGACGTTTGTCGGCACCAAGTCCATGGGAACCCACTCCACCGGCGCGCCTTTAGACGCCGCCAGCAAAGTGTGAGTTTGGAATATCGCCGGAGAGGCGACGATCTCTCCGGCCGCGATGTTGTTGACCAGCGCCGGGGCATCGATGGAGTAAAGTTTGATCTCCTGCGCTTTGAGTTTCTTGACGAATTCCTCGCTGCGGGTCTTGAGCATGGCGCCGATAACCTTGTCGCTCGTCTGGCCGATGCTGATGCCCATTTTTCCCTTGAGCTGCGGGTGCAACAAGCCGTCGAAATTTCTCGGCACAGCTTCTTTGGGCACGAGCGTCTTGTTGTAAGTCAACCCGATATACGACTCCCTGGCGAGCGCCCAATACACGAGGTTTTTATCGGCGCGCTCCTTGCCATCCTCTGGATATTTATCCAGCTGCGGAGAATCATAAGGCCGGAGCAATTTTTCATCGCGCAAAAATATCAGGCTTCCTTCGGTGGTCTCGATGGTATCTGCGATGTTGCGCCGCGCTTTGCCTTCTTCCTGTAAGCGCACGACCAATTCCGCGCCGGCGGCGCGGTACGATTCGACTCTGACGCCTTGATACTTAGTTTCGAATGCTTTGACCAGCTCTTTGTACGAGTCGCCGGCGAGAGACGTGTACCAAGTTATTTTCCCCTCGGTTTTTGCTCCGGCATAAAGCAGGGCTTCGCGATCGGCGCCGCGGTAGGCCGCCAGCTCGGCGATCGTTGCAGGCTTGCGCGTTTGCGCGCGTGCTTCGGGTGACACAAGTAAAAGAGCCAAGATGATAAGACTAATGAAGTTCATGTTCTCGTCTCCTTTCGCTCGGAGCGTCTAGCCGGGGCGTGGGCATATTCGATTCGTGCGTCATTGACCTTTCCAGAAGATCTCTCGGTAAGTCTTGTTGTACTCTTCATAGCTATCGGACAGCGTCCAATCGGCGGGGAAAAGGCTGACGCCGCGCAGATACTCCGGTTGAAACTTGGGCAACGCCGGCGGTTTATCGACACCGAGAACTTCTTTTTGGCCTTCGTCCGACGCGAGATAGTTCATGAACAACCGGGCGGCGCCCGGATGGTGCGCTTCGCGCGTGATCGCCGCCGATACCAGAACGGTGATATGCGGCTCGGCTCTGACCCAGTCGATGGGCGCGCCCTTCCTTTTTAGTTCCTCGGTTCTCGCGATGTCGCTGTAGATGATGATGGGAAACTCGCCGGCGGTTAAAAGCATCGCCTGGTTGCTATGCCCGTTGACGAGCATCAGCTCTTGCTGCGCCAGCCTCTTGAAATATTCGAGCGCTTTTTGTTGTCCCAAATATTGCATGTGCGCCTGCGTGACGAGGTACTCTTCTCGTTCCAAAGAAATGCGGCCCTTCCACCTGGCACTCAATAGATCGTCGAAGGACTTCGGCGCGCTGCCTTTCGGCACCAACTTCGTATTGTAGGTAATCGCGTAAGGAACCAAGTAGAATCCAACCCAATAGCCTTGTTTATCGATAAACCCCGGTGGAAAATTTCCCGCAGTCGGTGGCGAATACGCGGTGATGATATTTTTCTTCATGAAGATCCGGTGCGTGTAATTGTTGATGAGGATGACGTCGGCGCTGAGCTGGCGCGCCGCAACCTCGCGCAGAATCTTCGATGTCAACGCTTCACCGGTGGTGCGGGAATATTGGGTTTTGATGAACGGATAGCGGCGCCTGAAGAGCTCGGCGAATTTTTCAAATTGGGCGGAAAGAGCGGTGCCGTAGACCACCAGTTCCCGCTCGTTTTGCGCCCTGGCGACGAGATCCTCTTGTGCCAGCGCTTCGGAGCCCCGCCATCCCCATAAGAGCGAAAACGCTATCACCATGCGCACAACAGATTTCATGGAACTTCGATGACTCTACCCGAATCGTCATAGTCCGATTCGCGTCCGGCTGTCAACTTTGTCGCCGCGCCGAATGGTGGTCTTTCGCTCGAAAACTTGCTGATCCATTGCCGCGATCACTTCGTTCGTGAGATATTGATTCTCGAAGGATATACCGGGTTGAAATCGAAAGCGTTGCGGGAGAATGGATGGGAATCCAAATGGGCGAAATGAAAATCTATATCCTCGCCTTACTGATGCTCGCCACAATGATCCAATCGAGTTGGGGACAAGTCAGAAAGCCGAAGACGCTTGATGAGTTGGTTGCATACACCGGCGCGGACCGTCACCAGATTCTTGTCGAAGGCGCCAAAGCCGAGGGAAAAATCGTTTGGTACACTTCGCTCTCGGGGGTTTATCGCGAGCTGGTTGATGCGTTCAAGAAAAAATATCCTGACATCGCGATCGACGTGTACCGCGGCGGCAGCACGGATCTCGGGCCGCGCCTGCTCAACGAAGCGCAAGCGGGACGGTTCGTCGCCGACGCTTTAGAGAGCACGCCGGGACTTTTGATGTTGCTCCGCGAAGGGAAGATTCTCAAACCTTACACGTCGCCCGAGCTGAGCAGATATCCGGATGAAGCAAAGACTAAAGCCGACGGCGGGCGGGTCTATTGGGTCACCGACCGCGAGGCTTATCTCGGCTTCGGCTACAATACACGGTTGATTCCAGCGGCGGACGCGCCGAAAAACTTCCAGGACCTTTTGCGCCCGGCGTTCAAAGGCAAGCTCGCGGTGACCACCGAAAGCTCGACCAGCCGCGTCATCGGCACCATGCTGAAATTCAAAGGCGAGGAGTTCGTCAAGCGGCTGCACGGCCAAGACGTGCGACTGTTCAAAGCGTCGAGCGCAGGTTTCCTGGATCTCATCGCCGCCGGAGAAGTCGCGGGCTCTCCGGTAGTGTTTCAGAACCAGGTCATCGTGAAGAAGGAGCGAGGTGCGCCGATCGAGTGGGTGCCGCTCGACGTTGCGCCGACCAACGCCGGCGGTTCCGCGGTCATCGCCAACGCCCCTCATCCGCACGCCGCATTGCTGTTCACCGAGTTCGTGATCGGTGCCGAAGGGCAGAAGCTAATGGAACAGTTTCGCTACGGCGTTGCCTGGAAGGATTATCCGTTCAAACGGGAATATCCCGAACGCGGTATGACGAGCGCCGAGTACGAAAAAGCCGAAGATAAATGGCTGCAGCTAACGCGGTCATTAACGAAGAGGCAAAATTAAATTGGAGTACTGGAGTGTTGGAGTATTGGGTGGGGAAGGTGGCCCATCACTCCACCACTCCAATACCCATCACTCCAGTCTTCATCGCTTCGCCTTTGGTCCAAACGGCTCGGGTTGAAACGGCTCGTCTCTTTCGTGCAGAAACGCTTCCAACCCCCCTTTCTTCTTCGCTTCTTCCAATCGCTTATTGAACTCCTCGCGCTTGGTCAGGCGCGCCATGGCGGCCAATTCACTGTTCAGCATCCAGGCCTTGCGAAGACCCATCATTTCAAGGCCTTGGGTCGAGATATGTAAGTTAATCTTCACCGTTTCCGGGGGCACGTGAGCAATGCGTTCGACGAACTTAAAGCAGGTTTCCAGGAGCTCGGCTTTGGGCACCACTTGATTGACCAGACCGATGCGCAGCGCTTCTTGAGCGTCAACGTGATCGCCGGTCAGTGAATATCGCAGCGCGTTCTTGAAGCCGGCGAGCGCGACCCAGATAAAA
>VBKX01000017.1:0-14199 GCA_005879435.1 Deltaproteobacteria bacterium | reverse complement strand
GCCCGCGCCGGTAATGACGACGGCGCGAATCTCGGGATCGGGTTCGGCCTCAGCCAATGCTCGATCTAGCTCGTTCATCATTTCTTCGTTCATGGCGTTCAACGCGTTGGGCCGATTGAGAGTGATCAGCACCCCTTTGCGTTGCTTCTGGTAAAGAATCGTTTTGTAGTCAGACATGGTTCGCTCCTGTTAAGGTTTAAGTTAGTTGGAATGATGGAGCAATGGAGTGTTGGAGTATTGTGTTCGGAAGCATTTCCCCGTCACTCCAGTATTCCAATACTCCATTACTCCAATTCATCTCTTTTTCTTCGCCCTCGGTCCGAACGGTTCAGGCTGAAACGGGCCGTCGCGCATCTGCAGATACTCTCTAATTCCTTTGTTAGCGCGGGCGTCGTCGAGCGGCTTGCGCAGCTCTTCGCGCAGCATGATGTGCGCCGGCGCGGACATTTGCTTGTCGTACGTTAAGGCGTCGCGCAGCCCCATCATATCAAGACCGATGGTGGCGACCTGCAGATTGATCTTCACGGTTTCCGGCGGCACGTGAGCGATTCGCTCGACGATCTTGAAGCATTCGTCGATCAGTTGATCGGGCGGCACCACTTTGACAACCAAGCCAATGCGCAGGGCTTCCTGCGCGTCGATGTGATCGCCGGTGAGACCGTAACGCAAAGCGTTCTTGTAACCGCCGAGCAAGGTCCACATGAAGCTCGTGTTCGAACCGTGGCGCACTTCAGGCTGGGCGAAGACCGCGTTTTCGGACGCCAGAGTGATGTGAGTGAAGAGTGAGAGCCACGATCCTGCGCCCATTGCCCAGCCGTTGATCGCGCCGATAATCGGTTTGCCGAATTCCCACATGCGGCGAAAATTGCGTGGGTCGACACGCCACGAATCGATGACTTCTGCGGCGGTCTGCCCGGTGACGATGCCATAGGGCCAGTGAATATCGCGGCGTCGGCCGGCGCGATTGCCCTGGTCCATGCCGGCCGAGAAGGCTCGTCCCGCGCCGGTGAGCACGACCGCGCGAACGTCTTTATCCTCTTCTATTTCGTCCAAGGCTTCGTGCATTTCTTTGATCATGCCGCGGCTGATCGCGTTCATCGCCTCCGGACGGTTCAGCGTGATCAAAGCGCCGCCGCGCTGCTTCTCGTAAAGGATTTCTTTGTAGTCGGGCATTCGGCCTCCTTTGGTTTCGGTTCCAGTCGTTCCATTCGTTCCAAATGTTCCAGTCGTTCAAAACCTCGGATTGCGTGTTCCCGAAACGTCTGGAACGATTGAAACGGTTGGAACAATCGGAACTATTTCTTGGCTTTTCTTTCCTCTTCGAGCTGCTTCAGAAACGATAGATCCATCACGTCGGCGCCGTTGATGTTCATCGTCGATAGCATGCGGTCGCTGGCGATCATGTTCTCCATCGCTTTGAGCGTGACCACCGGCAAACCCGGCGTGACTTGGGTGTAGACGCGCCGGGTTTCTTCGAGTTCGTCGATGTTGTTGGATTTATAAAACTCGCCCAAATATTTATGCACCGCGCCTTTATTTTTTTCGTCGCGATAAAAATCCATGCCGTCGGCTAGACCGCGCATGAAGTTCATCACCGTCTCGCGATCGCTTTTTATAAAGGATCGCAGTGTCACCGGTCCGGCGACAACGTATTCGTAGTCGCTCTTGGAGAAGTCTACCCAAACCGGCAAGCCGGCCTTGCGCGCGCGCAGAGTGATCGGCGGCTGAAAGACCGACGCGTCGACATGACCGCCGGCGAGCGCGGCCCATCTCTCGCCCTGCGCGCCGATGCTAAGGAGCGTCACGTCTTTTTCATTGAGTCCGAGCTGGCGCACGGCCAAGCGGGCGGTGAAATCGGTGCTGGCGCCCAACTGGCTGATGGCGACTTTTTTGCCTCTGAGATCCTCGGGTTTTTTGATCGCGGACGTGCTGACGAAGACATAATCGAGTTTGTTGCCGGTGGCGCCGAGAACGACGAGATCCTTTGCGCCTTGCGCCCACGCGAGGATGACTCCGGAGCTTCCCTGTTGCAGCATGGTGACGTCGCGCGAGATAAGCGCCTGGACCGCCTCGCGGCCGCCACGCATGAAGATGGGCAGGACTTTCAGTCCGTGTTTTTCGAAGGCGCCGGAGCGCTGCGCCACCCAAAAAAAACTCGTTGAGCCGCCGAGGGCGTAGGGCACGCGGATTTCTTTGAGCGGCTTGGTTTGAGCCGACAGTAGAGCCGGTAGTAGCAGAATTAGAAAAATTGCACTTGCTATCGAACAAATTATTTTTAGCGAGTGAGTCGGTTGGCGACTCATTTTCCGAACATCCTTCGACAGGCTCAGGATGAGCGGAGAAAGATTCGGAATGGTCAAGAAAGTTCCGTTCATGCTGAGCTTGTCGAAGCATTCCTGGATTCGCTCTAACGAGTTCCTAGAACACCAGTATCTCGTAGTCATTGAGTCTCCACGACCGCATCGACGGCGATGACGCCTTGTCCCTTGGGCAAAACAATCAACGGATTGATATCAAGTCCGACTAGTTGATCGCCAAGGGTGACGGCGAGACGAGAAACGCCGACGATTGAATCGCACAAAGCTTCCACGTCTGCGGGCGGTTTGCCGCGCACGCCGCTGAATATTGGAAAACCGCGCAGTCGCTTGATCATGTCGAGCGCCTGCTCACGTGAAATCGGCGGGATGCCAATGGCGACGTCTTTGAGCAGTTCTACGAGAAGTCCGCCGAAGCCGCAGAGCACGACCGGACCGAATAAGGGATCGCGTTTAACGCCGAGAATCATTTCGATCCCTTCTGACGCCATACGTTGAACGACGACGCCATCAATCTTTGCCGCGGGAGAGCGACGGATGACCTCGGTGAGGATTCGTTCGTATGCCGCGCGAACTTCACCGGAGTTCGCAAGCTTCAGCGCCACGCCACCAACGTCGCTCTTATGCGTGATCTCGGCCGACTCGATCTTCAGCGCGACAGGGAAACCCATGGGCTCGGCGGCGGCTGCCGCTTCATCGGCGTTTTGCGTGAGCACTGTCGGTACGACTGGAATGCCAAATTCCTCAAAGAGATGAAAAGCGGCTTGCGCCGGTAAAATTCCAGCTGGGAGTTTTGTATGAGGAGCGGGCACCGCGGTGTCTTTATCCGTGTTTGCCAGGCGGTTTTCTTGGAACTCATAGTACTCGGCTAAATGGCGGATGGTGCTCGTGGCGCATTCCGCGCCTTCCATGAGCGGGACGCCGACTTCGCGCAACGGCATTAGCATTTCGGGATCGACCGGACCGCCGACAACGGAACTGAAAGCCGCAATCGGTTTGTCGCTCGATGCCGCGGCCTTTTCGATGGCTGCGCAAAAGCGGTAACCGCTCTTCAATTCCTTTGGACGAGGGTCGTTGGCCTCGAGATTGATTGTGACAACGTCAATATTGGCGTCGTCGATCAACGCCTGGAGCAGACGGGGAAAGATTTTTTCGTCGTCGTACATGGCGCCAGTGCCGTCGAGCGGGTTGTTCATGTTGCCAAAGTCGGCGACTGATTCTTGCAATTGCGACTTTGTCGTCTCCGTCAATTCGGGAACTTCGAGCCCGACGTTGGCGGCCGCGTCCGAAACAAGCGTGCACTCGCCGCCCGAGCCGCTCAGCACACCGATGCGCCGTCCGCCGTGATAGTGTTTTACGAAACTATCGCAGGAGAAGACGCTGACGGCGTCGATCAATTCGTTCAAGCTGCGCACCGAAATAATGCCGCATTGGCGAAATGCTGCATCGATGACTTCGGCCGCGCCGGCCAAGGAGCCGGAATGAGTTGCGGCCGCGCGTTTTGAAACTTCCGATCGGCCGCCTTTGAGAATGATCAACGGCTTGCCGCGCGCGGCGGCTTTCTGGGCGACGGCCAGCAATTTATCGGGTTGCTTGAATCCTTCGACGAAGGCGGCGATGACACGGGTGTTTTCGTCTTCGACGAAGTAGTTAAAGTATTCCTCGAAGGTCGCGCCCGACTGGTTGCCGCAGGAAATAATATGACTCAAGCCGACGTGGCGGTTGAGCATCAAAGCATTCGCGATGGTCGTGCTCAGGCCGCCGCTTTGCGAAACCAGCGCGACGGGACCGGCAAGGAAACCCGGCGGGATCGTCGAGGCAAAAAGCGTGGCTTTGCCGTAGACATTCAGCACGCCGTAGCAGTTGGGCCCGCAGATGAGAAAGCCACGTTCACGCGATAGCGCTTCGAGTCGCGCTTGGCGCGCCTTCCCCTCTGCGCCGATTTCGGCGAAGCCCGCCGAGAATACGACTGCAGCGCGAGTCCCGGCGTCGGCGGCAGATTCCAATAAATCTGGCACGTGCCGATTCGGCACGCCGATATCCGGATAGCAGGGACAATCCATGACTTCGGTATATTTCGGATTGATCGCAACAATTCGCCCGGAATAGCCGAAGTTCTTCAAGTTGCGGATTACCCGATTGCCGCGCGGTTCGCGGTTGGGCAACGCGTCGGCGCGTTGCGACGCGCCGACGACCGCGACAGAGCGCGGGTTTATGAGAGGAGAGAGATCGCGCCAAGTGGAAGCCTCGGTACTGTCAGGCGGGTTAGTCATGGTTCCGTACTAAAATTGGAGTAAGTAATGGAGTACTGGAGCGTTGGAGTAATGGGTAAGGCACCGAATCAGGTCCTCTTCACTGTTGCTTCAAGCCTTACGCCTTTTTCTTCGCTCTCGGCCCAAACGGCTCCGGCTGAAACGGGCCATCGCGCATTTGCAGGTACGCTTTGGTGCCTTGCGTCGCGCGTGCTTCGTCGAGCGGGCGGCGAAATTCTTCATTGAGCATCATATGCGCCGGGATCGACAGCGTCTCGTCCATGCGCAGGGCGTCGCGCAGTCCCATCATCTGCAAGCCCATGGTCGAAATCTGCAGATTGATCTTGACGGTTTCCGGCGGCACGTGGGCGATGCGCTCGACAATCTTGAAACACTCATCGAGCAGTTGATCGACCGGAACGACTTTATTCACCAGGCCGATGCGCAGCGCCTCCTGGGCGTCGATGTGATCGCCGACGAGGCCGTAGCGCAGGGCGTTCTTGAATCCTGCGAGCAAGGTCCACATGAAGCTCGTATTCGATCCGTCGCGCACTTCAGGTTGCGCGAAGACGGCGTCTTCGGCAGCGATCGTCATGTGCGTATAGAGGGCGAGCCAGCAACCGCCGCCCATCGCCCAGCCGCGTACCGCGCCGATGACCGGTTTGGTCATTTCAAAGATTCGAATCAGCTTGACGTCGTCGGCGCTCCAGTAGTTCATCAGATCCGCCGCGCTCATACCGGTTTGGATACCCTGCGGCCATTGGATGTCACGGCGCCTTCCACTGGTCGTCGCTTGATCGAAACCGGAGCTGAACGCGCGCCCCGCGCCGGTAATCACGATGGCGCGAATCTCCGGATCGGCCTCGGCTTGATCGAGCGCGTTATGGATCTCCTTCAACATCGGCCGGGTGATCGCGTTCAAGGCTTCAGGGCGATTCAGCGTGATCAGCACGCCGCCGCGCTGTTTGTCATAGAGAATTTCTTTGTAGTCGGACATTAGGGCTCCCTTCGGGAATTGGAGTAATGGAGTGGTGGAGTGATGGAGTATTGGGTTTTCGCCCCAACACTCCAATATTCCATTACTCCAGCACTCCAGTTTTTTTCATCGATACTCCGTCTCGTAGAGCTGTTTGATGAAGCCGCTGGCTTCGACTTCTCTCAGGATACTTTCATCAACGAACTGTTTGACATCAGCGCCGCGCGCCTTCGGTTCGGTTGCGGCGATGAATTCGAGAGAAGTTTCCACCGCCTTGGGTGTAGCATAGAGCGTGGGGTTGTAATATTTCGTCGCCAAAAGATTGTAGGACGCTTCAAGATATTTGATGTCTTTTTCCTGAGCCGACTGAATGCGCAGTTTTTTTTGCAACACTTCGAGACTCTCTTTCTTGTATTTTTTGAAATAAGCAACGCCTTCGATCAAACCTTTGGCGAAGCGGATGGCCTGGGCCCGATTGGCTTTTAAGTAACTACGCGTGGTGTCGACGGAGTTTTGCAAGTAATAAATATCCATCTCGGCGGGGTCGGCGAGGGTGCGAAAACCTCTCTCCTCTGCGACGAAAAACGACGGCATCGTCAAAACCGCGGCTTCACAGCCGCCTTTTTCCAAGTTGGCGAACATCGCCGGTGAAGCCTCAAGCTGGATGAGCTGAAAATCTTCCGGGCGCATGCCCCATTTTTTGACGAAGAGTTGGAAGGCCCAATGGCCGGCGGAACCGAAGCGAGTGATCGCGACGCGCTTGCCTTTGAGCTCGGCCGGCGTTCGTATCTCGGGACGCGAGATCAAGCGCTGCAATCCCCGGTTCATCGGCGA
The DNA here is from genome assembly GCA_005879435.1 of Deltaproteobacteria bacterium. GTDB lineage: Bacteria > Desulfobacterota > Binatia > UBA9968 > UBA9968 > DP-20. The sequence goes on along the minus strand of VBKX01000017.1, from coordinate 7,822 downwards.
GAACGCCAGCACGGTGTCGGCGCCGCGCAGAGCGGCGCGGATCACGGCGTCGCCGCCGCCGACGGAAAACTGAATTTCACCCGAAAGCAGAGCGCTCACGACCCGCGCCGCGCCGCCGCCGATGTAAATCACTTCGACGTTGACGCCGTGCTTTTTGAAAAGTCCCTTTTCCTCGGCAACCCAGATGCTGCCGGAAGTTGCGCTGATGGAGCTCAAGCCGAGGCGGATTCGCTCTTGCGCGGCGCCGGATCGAGCCCCCGCGAAAGCACTGATCATCATCGCCATGCACAGAATTAAGATTGAACCCACCACGAACCTCCAACGCAAAGAAAGTTTCGACTCTTCTTACCTATTAGAAAGGGAGGTTAGGCGTCAAGCACATAGCGTGAAAAAGACCAAACGGGGCAATGAGTCTGACGCCGCTATTTCCAAACACTATCGAGAAAGCCGCTCTGCTTCAGTTCCGCGACGTAACTATTGTCGAAGTAAGCGCTGGTCGGAGTCGACTGAGCCGATTTCGCATCGATCATATTGACCTGCGCCATGCGCTGGACCATCGACTGCATCGTACTCTCGGGCACAAAAGGTTCGCGCACGAAAGTTTCCGAGACGTAGAGATAACTCTGGCGCAAGAGATCGGCGTCGTTAACACCGAGGTATTTCGAGATCAGTCGCTTGCTGAATTCCTCATTCGCAACCGCGTGCTTGGTGGCTTCGACGGTGGTTTTGATCAGGCGTACGACGGTATCGCGATGAACGGCGGCAAATGATTTCCGTGCGACGATGCCTTGAGTCAAAAAGCCGCTGCCCATGCCGCGAAGATCCTTTGGCGAGACCAACTCGCGAAAACCTTCTTTGAGCATGCGGAAGTTATGCGGCGGCGACAATACGGCCCCGTCGATGACGCCGCGCGACAATCCGGCGACGGCTTCCGGGAAGCCGCCCATCTGGAGCACGTTGACGTCCTTGATATTATGACGCTCGATGATGGTCCGGAGCGCGAAATCGGTCACCGAACCCAAGCGCGTGATGCCGATTTTCTTTCCCTGCAAGCTGCGGAGGTCGCGGAGGTCCGAGCGCACGAGCAGGGACTGGGTGAAGTAGGGCGCCATGGCGGCGACCTGAATAATGTCACCGCCGCGCAATACATTGGTGACGACCGCCGGACCGCCGAAGCCGGCGACGTCGGCGGCGCCGGAAAGCATCGACTGAACGATCACCGCGGAGGCGCCGACGTAGACCATTTCGACGTTGAGACCGTTTTTTTCGAAGAGGCGGAGTTCCTTGGCCGCCACCCAAGGCAGACTGTTGAGTCCCAGCGGTCCGTAGGGGAACGTCAGCCGGGTCAATTCCTGAGACAGAGCGAGCGCCGGTGTGGACAGCAACAGCAAGCAAGCTATCCGCCTAACCGTTTTGGTAAGAAATCGAATTTCTATCATCGGGCCTCCGAAGCACTTGCGCGATGCGCGGCAGCTTTTGGAATATCGCCGCCGCGCATGTGGAGTCAAGAAATTTCACGCGCGCCTCCTTGCCAAGAGAAACTGCTTCGATTATGCATCGAATCAGTTGCCACGTGATAAGCGAGGAGATGCGACATGCCGACGGTCAAATTGAACGACGTTGAAATTTATTATGAAGAGCACGGCCGAGGCCGGCCGATGGTGTTTCTGAGCGAGACGGCCTGCGATGGCGAGGTGTGGAAAATCAATCAGGTCGAAGAATTTTGTAAGGATCACCGCGTGATCATTCACGACTACCGCGGCACGGGTCAGTCGAGCAAACCGTCCGCCGATTACACGACCAAGATATTTTGCGAGGATTTGGTGGGCTTAGTGGATTATTTAAACGCCGAAGACGCCATCGTCGTCGGCCATTCCATGGGCGGCAGAGTCGCCCAGTTGCTCGCCCTCGATCATCCCAAGAAGGTTCATAAATTGGTCTTGGCCTCCTCCGGCGCGCACTATCCTCTGACCAAAGGGTTGCCTTTAAAGATCTGCAAAGAAATTGGACCGAAGAGTACGTTAAGAACAATCCGGAAAAAATCGAGAACTACTTGAAAGTCAGAATGCACAATCTCTGCCCGGTAGAGTTCTACCTGCGCCATCTACTCGCGCGCCAAAGTCATGATACCAGCCTGCGATTGACGGACATCGAGCAGCCCACGCTGATTCTCGTCGGCGACGGCGACCGAAACATGACCAGTGAAATCAATCACCGGATGTCGTCGGAAATCCTGGCCAAGGGTATTCCGAATTCCAAGCTCGTGGTGTTGCCGAACGAACGGCATAGCTATTTCTTTTCGAATCCCGACGAAGCACATCGGATCATTCGTGAGTTCATTAAAGATTAGCCGGTTGCTAACGAACCTTAGGATGCCTCGAGAGCCTCATGGTTCGACATGCTCAGCATGAACGGAATAACATCAACGATATCAAATCCTCTCCGTTCGTCCTGAGCTTCGTCGAAGGACTCCGAGAGGGCTGTTCAGCAACCTGCTAAAACCTGGAGTGCGAGATGCCAACGGTACAGGTCAGAGACGATGAAATTTACTACGACGTCCAAGGCCAAGGACAGCCATTCATCTTTTTCAGTGAGACGGCCTGCGACGGGGAGATTTGGAAGCTCTTCCAGGTCCCCGAGTTTTCGAGGGACCACAAGGTGATTACCCACGACTATCGCGGCACCGGACGGTCGAGCAAGCCGTCCATCGATTATACGACAAGGATGTTTTGCGACGATGCGGTTGCGATCCTCGATCACTTGAAAGTGAAAGATGCGATCGTTCTCGGTCATTCGATGGGCGGACGGGTCGCGCAGCTGCTGGCGTTGGAATATCCGGAACGGGTCAGCAAATTGATTCTCGCCTCAACCGGCGCGTCGTTTCCCGGGCCGCCGGGTTTGCCGCTCACCCTATGCAAAGAAATGATCGAGTGGGGCTATGAAAAATATATCAGGGAACACACGCTACAGGTGGGATTCACGGACGAGTTTGTAAAGCATCACGCCGACAGCGTCGAAGCTTTCTTCCGCGTCCGGCTTGCCAATATTTGCCCTGTGGAATTTTATCTGCGCCATGTTTTGGCACGGCAGAGCCACGACACCAGCGCGCGGCTTAAAGATATTCGCGTGCCGACATTGATCATGGTCGGGGATCGCGAAGGCGATCCCAAAGTGGTGATGACTCACCGCATGTCGTCGGCCATTTTGGCAGAGGGTCTTCCCAACGCGCAGTTCGTCATCCTACCGAATCAAAAGCACAACTATTTTGCCAGTGCTCCCGAAGCGGCGCATAGAGTCATTCGCGAATTTATCAGCGCATAAGGACTAAAGATGGACGAACGCACGAACCCAATTTTTTGGCACCGCGGTGTGTCCGTGACCAGTCTCGTCCTCGGCGAGGAATACATCGCCCGGTCCGAAGGTCCGCTTTGTGCCGTCGCCGATGCCGATTTCGACTGAGCCGGAAAGTGTGATGCACCATTGGCGTCGCGGTGCGGGATGCCAGCCGTGCAGATCGTCGCGATTCATGTCGTTTTTGAAAACTAACGCCTTCACGGAAAGATTGGTCAAAAAATGTTTCGAACCCTCGCCCTGATCGAAATCCTCAAAATAAGATTGCCCATCGTCGCCAGTATACAGCCTGCAAAATTGCATGAGACCTCCAAACTTGAATATCGATATTCGCTTAGCAGCAATCGTAGGATTGTTTCAAGTCATCGCGTGCACGGATGGGAAACATCGCGTTGACAGGCTCGCTAGCGTGAGCTAGCAATGAGTAATCTTCAGTCGATTCGGAGGCAACATGGCGGAATCCGATTCAGTGTCGTCCGTAACGGATGCTTCATGGCAGCAAACTTGGGGCAGCCAGGAATTCATCGAGCGCTGGGCCAGCAAGGGCGGCTGGCAAGCGCCCATTCGCGAAGCGCAGACCGCGATGGTGCTGCGCATGATTCCGCAGCCGCTCGACGCGGCCATCCGAATCCTCGACATCGGTGCGGGCTACGGCGCGCTTGCTGTGGCGGTTTTAATCGAGCGGCTCAACGCGACTGCAGTTTGTTTGGATGCTTCCGAAGCGATGTTGAAACTTGGCAAAGAGCGGAATGCCGACCTCAGGGATCGGATGAGTTTTATTCAAGCATCGCTTGAAGCCCCTGATTGGGTCTCCTCGGTGGATGGAAGCTTTGACGCGGTGATTTCGGCGCGCGCGCTGCATCATTTCACTGCGAACCAACGCCGCCGTTTCATTTTTCAGGAAGTCTTCGGGTTGATGCGCGCGGGCGGCTGTTTCATCAATGCGGACAACGTTCGTGCTCCGACAAAAGAGTTAAGCCAACGATATCGAAGCGCTAGGGAGGGATATCTCGATCGCTTCATCAGGCAATCATCCGACGGCAAAACCAATTTGGCGGAGGTGCGCGCGGCGACGCCGAGCACTTTTCACGGGCCGCACAACAACGGCTATCTCGACGAGGAACTCGCCTGGCTCAAGGAAGTTGGATTTGTCGATGTGGATTGCTTTTGGAAGTTTGCGACGACGGTGGTGTACGGCGGATTTAAATCGTAGGTGCGGTTCAAAACGTTCAAGTCGGTCAAATCGTTCAAAACGTTTTCATTGGACTATTCTAGGACCGCTTTGAAGCGAAGGCGCACGTAATCGGCGGTCCATGCGCCGTCCGGCTGTCGCAGCTGCGGCGCCAATCTATTTCGAACCTCCTCGAGATATTTTTCCCGTTCGTCATCGATGAGCGCTTTGAAGAATGGTTGGGCAAAAACTTCCAGCCAGGCGCGAATATCGCCGGGAAGCTTCGTCGGCCGCGGAATTAACTCGATGGACTCGACTGTAAAAGCGAACTGGTTTAGCAACTGCGTGTATTCTTCTGCGGAGGGATAGTACCAAGGGTCAACCGTCCATGGATCGATACCGCGCTTGTCGAGCGCGGCGTGGAGCGCCGCGCGAATAGTTTCGACATTGCCTTTGCCACCGAACTCGCCGACGAAACGGCCGCCCGGCTTCAAGCAATTCGCCACGCCTTCAATAACTTTTTCAGGCTCCCTCATCCAATGCAGCGCGGCATTGGTAAACACGGCGTCGAAACCCGGCTTGAAGCTGAGCCGCTGCCCGTCCATCACCGCCGCGAGCAGGCCGCGCTGCTGCGCCGCCAGGACTTGAGCCGCGCTGGCATCGACGCCGATCACAAAGCTGCCGAGAGCGGCGATTTTCTCGGTCAAAGCGCCATCGCCGCAGCCGAGATCCAAAATCCGCTCGTTCGCGCGCGGATCGAGGAGCTGCAATAAGGGCTCGCCCAGATCCGAGACAAAGCGCGCGTTTTGAGAATAGGTTTGCGGATTCCACGCCGTCGATGAGCTCATATGGGACAAGTTAACATCTCGCTCTCGTCTTGCAAAACCGCGAATTCTCCGTACCCTGGAATACTTTATGGCATCTACAGATTCAGATTTGTCGTCATTGCGGATTGATCGCTCGTCGCGCGGCGAGCAATCGTCGCGCAAGCAGCGATCAGGCGGTCGATGGATCGTTTGGACAATCGTCATCGTGGTTTTGCTCGCAAGCGCGCTCCTACTGAAAAACTGGTTCAGCTCCGGCGTCGAAGTCCAGCTCGCCACCGCGACATTGACGTCTCCCTCCCAAGCCAATGCCGTTTTGACGGCGAGCGGTTACGTGGTCGCGCGGCGCAAAGCCGCGGTGGCGTCCAAGGGAACCGGCACGCTGGTATTTCTGGCAGTGGAAGAAGGCGATCGAGTTAAGAAAGGGCAAATCATCGCTCGCCTGGACGATTCCGACGTGGCGGCGAGTCTGCGGCGCGCGCGGGAAAATTTACGCGTCGCCGAAGCCGATCTCGATGATGCCAAGATAAACTTCGAGCGCATGCAGAAATTGGTCGGCACGCGCGCCATCGCGCAGGCCAATTACGACGCCGCTGACGCGCGCTACAAACGGGTGCTGGCCACCATCGAGGCGGCGAAGTTCGCTGTGCAAGAAGCGGAGGTCGCGGTTGAAAACACGCGCATTATCGCGCCGTTCGACGGCACGGTGTTGAAGAAGAATGCCGACGTGGGCGAAATCGTCGCGCCTCTGGCCGGCGCCGTGAGCTCGAGGGCGGCGGTGGTCACCATCGCCGATATGTCATCGTTGGAAGTCGATGCCGACGTTTCGGAGGCGAATATCACGCGCGTCAGCGGGAACCAGAATTGTGAAATCACTTTGGATGCCTACCCGCAGCAGCGCTATCCCGGCTACGTCAGCAATATCGTGCCCACGGCGGACCGGGCCAAGGCGACGGTGATGGTGAAAATTAAATTCAAGCAGTACGACCAGCGGGTGTTGCCCGAGATGGGCGCGAAGATTACCTTTCTCGCGGCCGGCGCCAGCGCCGACGCCACCAACGTCAAGCCGGTACTGACCGTACCGCCGCGCCGTTGAAGTGCCGGTCACCGCGGGCAAGCAGCTCGCGAACCTGATCGAAATCACAGGCGGTCTAAAAGAGGGCGATAAAGTGATCAACAAGGCGGATGAGCAAATCAAGGCCGGCGCTAAGGTCAGCGTCAAAACCAAGTAAGCCATCCGTCGAGCCGATGCAATCGCCGCTTATCCAGGTGCAGGAGTTGTTCAAGTCGTATCAGCGCGACAGTCTCGAAATTCCGGTCTTGCGCAATATCAATCTGGAGATAGCCCAGGGTGAATTCATCGCGTTCATGGGGCCGTCAGGGTCGGGTAAGACCACGTTGCTCAATCTTATCGCCGGGCTCGATAAGCCGACGTCGGGAAACATTCTGATTGACGGAGTCGACGTCGCGGCGCGAGACCGAGCTCGCAATGTGGCGCTCGCGCAACGTCGGTTTTATTTTTCAGTTCTACAATCTGATCCCGGTGCTGACCGCGCTCGAAAACGTCGAGCTGCCGCTGATTTTAACGCCGTTGTCGAAGCAGGAACGGCGCGCCCATGCCGAGATGGCCCTGAGTGTGGTTGGACTCGCCGATCGCCTGCATCATTATCCCCGCCAGCTTTCCGGCGGACAGGAACAGCGTGTGGCGATCGCTCGGGCGGTTGCCACTGATCCGGTCATATTGGTCGCCGACGAACCGACCGGCGATCTCGATAAGACTTCCGCCGAGGAAGTGCTCGAACTGATGGATCGATTAAATCGCGAGCTCAACAAAACCATTCTCATGGTTACTCACGATCCTCGCGCGGCCGAACGAGCGCGCTCCGTGCGTCATCTGGAGAAAGGCGAGCTGGCTTAACTGGGTCTTACGTTCAAGGTTCAATGTTCAAGGTTCAAAGTCGGAGACGGGCCGGATACGTTGAACCTTGAACTTTGAACGGGATTCGGCGCATCGCGCCGAATCGGCCAAACATGGAACTTTTAAAGTTACTGCTGCGCAACACGCTACGGCACAAGCTCAGGAGCGTCTTGACGATCGTCGGCGTCGGGGTGGCGGTGATGGCGTTCGGCTTGCTCCGCACGGTGGTGACGGCGTGGCACGCCGGCGTCGAAGCCGCCGCGGCCAATCGTCTGATCACGCGCCATGCGGTGTCGTTCGTGTTTCCTCTACCGCTCGCGTACCGCGACCGCATTGCCCAATTGCCCGGCGTCAATCAAGTGACCTATGCCGTTTGGTTCTCCGGCGTCTATATCGATAAGAATCAGTTCTTCGCGCGTCTGGCGGTGGACTCGGACACTTTCTTCGACGTTTATCCGGAGTACTTAATCGAACGAGATCAGCTCGAGGCGTTCAAGCGTGCGCGGGATTCCTGCATCATTGGGACCGACTTGGCGCGCCGCTATAATTTAAAGATCG
>VBKX01000504.1:3041-4464 GCA_005879435.1 Deltaproteobacteria bacterium | reverse complement strand
CGAATCTTTAAGCGCCATCGAAACGGCTCTGGATTTGGGCGTCAATTTTATCGACACCTCGGATGCCTATGGCGCCGGCTACTCCGAAACGCTGCTGGGCAAGGCGCTGAAAGGAAAGCGCGACAAAGTGATCCTTGCGACCAAGGGTGGCAACGTCATGGTCGGCCCGAACCGAGGCAAGCGCGTCTTCGACCCGGAGTACATCAGCCGGGTCATGGACGAGAGCTTACAGCGTCTGCAAACCGACTACATCGACCTTTATCAATTACATAATCCGACGGTCGAAGTGATCGAACGCGGTGCCGTGTGGGAGGTGTTGGAACGCGCCATGCGGGCCGGCAAGATCCGCCACTACGGCGTCTCCATCAACACCGTGGAAGAAGGCATCGTCGCCGTCAAAGACGGCCGCGCCGAAACCATCCAAGTAGAATACAATCTGCTCGCCCAAGAGCCGAGGGAGAAAATCTTTCCGTTGGCAGAGCAAGCCCACGTCGGCATCATTGCGCGTGTGCCTTTAAAGCGCGGCATCTTGACCGGTAAAATGACCATCGCCGACGAGGTCAGATTTCAAGGCGAAGATGTGCGTGCGCGTAGTTTCAAGGGTGAAGCGTTTGCCAAGGAATTGGCCAAAGCGGACCAGCTGCGTTTCCTGGTTCACGGCCCGGTAAGAAATCTCGTCCAAGCGGCGATCGCCTTTTGTATCGCTCACCCAGCGGTCAGCGTGGTGATCCCCGGCGCGCGCAACGCCGAGCAGATGCGCGAAAACGCGGCCGGAGCGGATGTCGATATTCCCCCCGCAGATCTTGAGAAGATCGCCGATCTCTGGCGGCGGAACTTCGCCGGTTAAGCAGACCGTCACCACACAGCCGAAAAATTAACATGGGGAAAACAATCTCACAGTGGCCCGGTCACAAGAAGCTCGCGATCATGGTCACGGTGATGTTTGAGGTTTGGGCAGAGGGAAAAGCGCCGCCCTATTCGCCAATGACGACTTCGCTCAAGCCGGGCACTGCCGATCTGTTGGGAATTTCCTGGTCGCAGTATGGCGGCAAGACCGGCATCTAGCGCTTCATGCGCATCTTCGATGACGCGGATATCAAAACCACGGTTTGTCTCAATGCCAAGGGCGCGGAAGTTTTTCCCGAAGCGGTTAAGGAACTGCACCGGCGCGGCCACGAGATTGCTGGCCATTCTTACACCCAAGATCTTATTCTTCCCTACCTTTCGCCCGCGGAAGAAAAGGAAGTTATTCAACGGCAGTGTCGTCCGGACGTTGAGTGGTCGTAGAGGGTTAATTGTTTGATTTGAACTAAATAACTCATGAGTTTTTTTGGTCTCGATTTGAAACACTTGCCGTCGATTTGCCACCCTGCGAGGAAGTCACTCGTAGGAGGCACCCATGAACCTGGGCAAATTGGTGTTT
>VBKX01000504.1:0-3018 GCA_005879435.1 Deltaproteobacteria bacterium | reverse complement strand
GTTAAGGAACTGCACCGGCGCGGCCACGAGATTGCTGGCCATTCTTACACCCAAGATCTTATTCTTCCCTACCTTTCGCCCACGGAAGAAAAGGAAGTTATTCAACGGTGTAAACGAATCATTGAGAGCGCCGTAGGAACCGCTCCAGTCGGCTGGTTTAGCCCAGTCGCGGCGCCAACCGATCACACGGCCTCACTCCTCGCTCAAGAAGGCTTTCTCTGGCACGGCGACTACAACGACACTGACCTGCCCTATGTACTGGAAACGGCCAGCGGCAAGGTCGTCGCGATCGCGCACAGCGATTTCACGGACAATCGCACGCTGCGCTCCAGCCCGCGGGATTTTTACAACGTCTACAAAGATACCTTCGACTATCTCTGCGAGCACGAAGCCCGTCATTAATCAATCTAACCGTGCATGCGCACTTCGGCGGACGGCCGCTGATGTCGGCGATGCTGCATGAGCTGCTGCGCTACATGAAAGGTTTTCCGGACGTTTGGTTCGCGCGTCATGATGAAGTCGCGCGCTGGGTGCTCGCTATCTTGGAACGTTGAAACAACTGAGTGCAAGAGCCGCGATGCAGGTTCTAGAGCTTCTTGTTCAAAGTTCAAGGCATCCGGAGCCGTCGTTGCCCAAATCGACCTTTCCCGTAACCTTGAACCTTGAACATTGAACTTTGAACCGGCGCCGCCTTGCGCCCTAAAACTCGCCCCGGTAAATCCCCCGCTGACTACGCGCCTCTTCCACGCCGACCTCTAAATAACGAATCTTGCTTTGGGGAAACGTTCGCCGAACGCTACGCCGGATTTGATCAGCGACGTGCTCGGCCAATAATTCAGTGCTGGTGTTGACCAGTGGAAGCAGAATGACGTCCTGCCTTGGCAAAATTATCTTCTGTTTCTTGTAGCGCAGCTCCACCTCGCGAGCGCGCCGGCGCACTTCGATCGCCGGGCTGGCGGTCTGAATCAGCGTGCGGTGATCCAATGCATCGCAGATGCGCTTGACGAGTGGTTTGAAAGCGATGAAATCGAGCACCACGCCGGCGCTGTCGAGCTCGCCATCCATAACGACGGAAACTTGGTAATTGTGCCCGTGCAGCGGTTCCCTTCGGCCGTTGGCGAAAATCAAAAAATGAGCCGAGGCAAAATTAAAATAATCTTTCGCTACTTCGATGCTAAATGTTCGCGGCATGGTTCGGACGTTAGCCAAAAGGCTTTGGCCTTTCAAGCGACACGGCTGAGCAAGAGAGAGAAAGATTAGCAATTCAACATTTTCTGCCGCCTTTACTTGCAACGGGAACGCGAAAGAGTTAGGGGAAAGGACCAATGGTTTTTACGGTTGCGCCGTTGATCATGCTGTCAATGGAATTTCAGCCGGCGAAGCATACGTGAAAGAATTTTTTCCAATATACGGTGCAGGTTTGTCGCCATGATATCCGCTGTCGTCTTGGCCACCCGACGAGCCCAGAGAATAGGCGAACCAGAGTTCTTTCTGCCACTCAACGGAAAGCCGGCGCTGCAATGGCTGTTGGAGAGCGCCCTCGCTTCCGTTCTTGGCGAGATCGTTGGCGTCTTCGACGATCTGAAATTCGCGCGGCGCCAGATCAATCTTGTCGACGATAAACTATTCTGGCTGGTGAACTCCGCCGAGCGCGGCCAAAGCGCTACGGTGATCACCGGTCTTTGGGCGATCCATCCAAAGAGCGACGGGGTCATGTTTCTCGACGGTGACCAACCCTTTATCCGCAAGGACTTGATCGACGCGCTGATCGAAAAGTTTTACGAGAGCTCCGCGTTGATCGTCGCTCCTAGCTTCGACGGCAAAACGCGTAGCCCGATATTGTTTCATCGCGAGCTATTTCCTGAACTTTTAAAGCTCACCGGCGATCGCCGTGAGCGCTTGCTGCTGCGCGGGCGCAAAAAATTCACTGCTTTAGTACAGTGGAAGGAAGAGCTTTCTTTCGTAAGGCTAAAAGATTACCAAGACCGCGAGCGGGTACGGGAATGGGTCTGACGCGGCTTTCAGGTTTTTACATCGATCCCGACCGCTTCAGCTACGGCCCCTCGTAAACCCAGCCGGTGTAGATCTGCACGGCACGAGCGCCGGCCTTGATCTTGTCGTAGGCATCCTGCGCGTTGAAAATTCCGCCCACGCCGATAATGGGTAAATTTCCACCGGTGGCTTTGTAGATATGAGCGATAAACGCGGTCACCTTTGAGGCGATGGGCCTACCGCTTAATCCGCCGGGCTCGGCGCCGTGTCGCGACTTAAGTTTCTCGCGCATAAACGCGCTTGCGTTGGTCGCGACGATGCCGGTGAGCTTGACCGACTGGACGACGTCGATGATCTCGTCCACTTGAGGAAACTCCATGTCGGGAGCGATCTTCACGAACACCGGTTTAGGATCAATTTTGGCGCTCGAAGCGAGCTCGCGATTTCTCTCCTGGACGGCGGACAACAAGCCGCGCAACAGGGTCTTCTCCTGCAGGTCGCGCAGGTTCGGCGTGTTCGGCGAACTGACGTTTAAAGTGAAAAAATCGCCGTAGAGGAAAAGGCGCTCGAAGCACGAAAGAAAATCTGTCACGGCGTCCTTGGTCTCGACAATCTTCGTCCGGCCGAGATTTAACCCAAGCGGAATCTTCGGCCACGCGCCGCGCGCTCGCAACCGGCCAAGCTTGATAGCAAGCGCAGCGGCACCTTCGTTATTAAATCCGAGCCGGTTGATCAGAGCATCGTCTTCAGGCAGGCGATAAAGCCTCGGTTTGGGATTGCCGGGCTGAGCCTGGGCGGTGATGGCGCCGACTTCCATGAAACCAAAACCGAATGCAGAAATAGCCCTCGGCGCTACTGCGTTTTTGTCGAAGCCGGCGGCGAGACCGATGGGGTTGGGAAAGGTCAACCGCCCGATTTTAGTTACCAAACGTTCGTCTTCGACGCGGTAAAAATTTTGGAAAGCAGCACACAGAATTTCTGCCCGCGCCAAAAGCGCCAGCATCATCTCGTGGCTGGCTTCGGGAT
>VBKX01000505.1 GCA_005879435.1 Deltaproteobacteria bacterium | reverse complement strand
GTCAGGGTGCGCTTTCTCGATTTCGTCAAAGAGAACCACCGCGTAGGGGCGACGCCGGACCGCTTCGGAAAGCTGGCCGCCTTCTTCGTAACCCACATATCCAGGCGGCGAACCGATCAAACGCGAAGCCGTAAACTTTTCCATGTATTCCGACATGTCGATCTGAATAAGCGCGTCCCGATCGCCAAACATGAATTCGGCCAGTTTCTGCGCGAGAAACGTTTTGCCGACGCCGGTAGGTCCGAGGAAAATGAACGAGCCGATCGGACGTCGTGGATCTTTCAAGTCGGCGCGACTACGCCGCAACGCTTTAGAGATGGCCGCAACCGCTTCATCCTGGCCGATAACCTTGCCCTTCAGCTCCTCCTCCATCTTAAGAAGCTTTTCGGTCTCATGCTGTTCCATGCGCTGAAGCGGGACGCCGGTGACTTTCGAGATGATGTACATCATGTCTTCACCGGTCACGATCACTTCTTTTTCTTCGCGCTCCTCGCGCCATTTGCTCAAAATTGTGTCGAGCTTTTCCTTCGTCTGCTTCTCCTTATCGCGAAGCGAAGCCGCCTTTTCGAAATCCTGCGCCTTGATGGCAGCCTCTTTCTCAATCCGGATTTCTTCAATTTCCTTCTCGATCTCTTTAACGTCCGGTGGACGCGTCATGGCATTAATACGAGCCCGCGCGCCCGCTTCGTCCATGACATCGATTGCTTTGTCGGGCAAAAAGCGCCCGGTAATGTAGCGCTCGGAGAACTTTACTGCAGTTTCAAGAGCTTCGTCCGTGAGTTTGGCTTTGTGGTGCGCCTCGTATTTGGGGCGCAGTCCCTTCAAAATCTCAATCGCCTCGTCAACGGTCGGAGCGTCGACTTTAACAGTCTGGAAGCGACGTTCCAGCGCGGCGTCCTTTTCGATGTACTTGCGGTACTCATTCATGGTGGTCGCGCCGACGCACTGCAATTCACCACGGCTTAGAGCGGGCTTGATAATGTTAGACGCATCCATCGCGCCCTCGGCCGAGCCAGCCCCGACGATAGTGTGCAATTCATCGATAAAGAGAATGACGGTTTTTGAACGGCGAATCTCGTCCATGACCGCTTTAATGCGCTCTTCGAATTGGCCGCGATATTTGGTTCCCGCCACCATCAAGGCCAAATCGAGCGTAACCACTCGCTTGTCGCGCAATAGCTCGGGCACGTTGCCATTGGCGATCTCCTGCGCCAAACCCTCGGCAATGGCGGTCTTGCCCACGCCCGCCTCACCAATCAAAACCGGATTGTTCTTAGTGCGGCGGCAAAGCACTTGAATAACGCGCTCGATTTCGTTTCGCCGCCCGATCACAGGATCGAGTTCGTTTTTCTTCGCCAGCTCGGTCAGGTCGCGCCCAAAAGCGCGGAGCGCTGGCGTCTTGACATCTTTCTTGGACGTCGGCTCGCCCGCTTCTGCTTCCGATTCCGGTGGCGTGAAGTTTGGATCCAACTCTTTTAGAATTTCGTTCCGCGTCCGTTCGATATCGACCTCGAGGCTTTTGAGCACACGCGCCGCCACGCCCTCGCCCTCGCGCAGCAGCCCAAGTAAAATGTGTTCGGTGCCAACATAGGAATGATTGAGTGCCTTGGCCTCCTTGCCCGCTAGCGCTAAAACTTTCTTCACGCGCGGTGTGTAAGGAATGTTGCCGACCATTTTTGTTTCCGGACCGGAGCCGACTTGCTTCTCCACCTCCATCCGCACTGTCTCGAGATCGAGCCCCATTTTTTGCAAAACGTTCACAGCCACGCCCTGCCCAAGTTTGATCAAACCGAGCAGCAGATGCTCAGTCCCGACGTAGTTATGATTAAAGCGGTCAGCTTCCTTACGAGCTAGCGCCAGCACCTGTTGCGCGCGTGGAGTGAAATTATTCATGTTCCGAGGGAGAGGCAGCGGCACCGTTGCCTGACTCCCTCGCCAGCTTACTTTCCGCGCGTAGGTGATCTCTTTCCTCGGCATTGAGTTTCTGTTGTGAGCTTTTCTGCAAATGCGCCGGCTGGGTGTCGATGAAAAGTTCATCAATCGGCAAACGTCGATCTTCTGGGAAAGCGCCCAGATCCACGCCGAGTTTTATAATGGATAATAAATTAAGCGCTTCCTTCGACGTCATGGCATGGGCATAGGTGAGAACGCCATAAGCGCGGCCGATCTGGTCCCAAAGCGTGTTCGATTTCTTTTGAATTAAAACCTGCCGCGCGTCGTGCTCCTTTTCGATGATTGTTTCGATGACCTTGCTCAGACGGGATATGATTTCGTCTTCTTTTTCGCCCAACGTCGTTTGATTGGAAATTTGAAACAAATTGCCCATCGCTTCGGTGCCTTCCCCATAGAGACCGCGCACCGCTAAACC
>VBKX01000080.1 GCA_005879435.1 Deltaproteobacteria bacterium | reverse complement strand
GATGGCGGAGCTATTAGTCAAAGACGCGGAGAAATGGTTTCGCCGCGAGGATGGCGAGCCGTTCAAAGTGATCGACCGGCTATCATTCGAGGCTCGCGAAGGTTGTGTCACGGTTCTAATCGGGCCGTCGGGATGCGGTAAATCGACGTTGCTCAATTCAGTAGTCGGTCTGGAAACGCTCGACCGCGGCGACCTGCTCTTCACCGTCAAGGGGCGAGCTCAAGAACGTCCGCTCATCGGTTACGTCTTTCAAAGCCCGCGCTTGCTGCCGTGGAAAACCATCGGGGAAAACATTAGTCTCGCGCTAAAAGGCGCAGCTATCGGCCGAAGTGAATGGGACTCTCGCGTGGCGCATTACTTGAAGCTCGTGGGACTCGAGGAATATGTAAATCAATTTCCGTTATATCTTTCTGGTGGTCAGCGCCAGCGCGTCGGCTTGGCGCGCGCCTTGGCGGTCGAGTCGGACATTGTGCTGATGGACGAGCCCTTCGCGAGCGTAGACGAGCTAACCGCGCGCCAGTTGCGTCAGACGACCCGGCGCCTATGCGAGCAACTACACCGCACGGTGCTTTTCGTTACGCACAATCTCGCTGAAGCAGCCTACATGAGCGACTACGTCGTCACGTTGACCAACCGGCCGGCGCGTCTCGATGCCTACGTGACCAATCCGCTGCACTCACCGCGCCATTGGGGACCGGAGATTTATGATTTTGCCGCCGAGCTGGAAACCAAAGTGACTCTGAAGGAGGATGAAGGATCATGAAAACGAAACGGGATTTTTTGCGTTTGCTGATTTTTCTAGTGCCGTCATGCCTCGCCGGTCCGGCGTTAGCCGGGCAAGCTCTACAAACGATCAACATCGCCACCAGCGCCGCCGGCCAGTCCGGCTATATCGCTGCCTTGATCGAGAATAAAAAACTCGACACCAAGCACGGCATTAAGATCAATAACATGATGATGGACTTCACCGAAGCGGCGAATGCAGTGAAGCTTGGCCGAACCACGGCGAGCTCCATGCAACCGAGCACGGCGGTGAACCTGGTAAAAAGCGGTACGGATATCCGACTGATCACGCCGCAGATTTGGTCCGGCAACTCCTGGGTCGTGCGCAAGGACGCGCCGTACAAATCCTTCGGCGATCTCAAGGGCAAAAAAATCGGCAATTTCGCGCGGGTCACCGGTGCCTATTTTTTCTCCGCGGTCATCGCCAAAGAGCAGAAACTCAACATCGAGAAAGATTTTCAAAACGTGCCGGCTGAAACTGGCGCGCTGATCGCGCTTTTAGAACGGGGCGAAGTCGAGGCGATCAATATGTTCGAGCCGCACACGACGAGATTGGTGATGTCGGGCAAGTATCGGGTGCTCACCGATTTCGATATCGAGCTCGAAAATATCTTTGGCGCGCCGCCGCTCAAATCGACCGTGGGCATGCTCAAGGAAACGGTGGAAAAACAGCCGGCACTGGTTAAAGCTATTCGCAGCGCCTATGGGGATGCGATTCAAGTGATCAAAGCTGGGCAGGACGAAGAGTTTTTCAAGTCGAAAGCGAAAGAGCTATTCAATTTGAGCACACCGGAAGAGATCACCGCGGGGCTAAAACAGAACAAAGCCAACTTCGCCGACAAATGGGGCGAGAGTTTCTTCCAGTCACAAAACAAAATTTTGCAGTCGGGGATTTCCTTGGGCCTGCTGCCGAATATCGGTGATCTGAATAATCTCTGGATCAAGTAGCGCTGGCTGGCTCTTAATCGAGATCCCTGACGGGACCTATCTGTTCGCCAGAAACTGCTTGCGCGCCCATGCCGCCACGTCGCCGCGGCGTGCCAGCCAAACGTCCTTATGACTGGTCGCACAAGCGACGATCTGCTCGAAAGTATCGATCAAAGGAATACGCGAGCTCAGGTAAGCGTGGGAGATCACGTTCATCATCGTGGGGTTCGCGTCTCCAATCTTGTAGCGGTAGTCGAACTCGTCTTTGAATTTCTCAAAGAATTCGTGACGCGTTCCCTCTTCCTGGGTTCGATGATCGTTGATCGTGTACTGGTGTGGAAACTCGACTACCAATTTATCTCCCACCCAGATTGGATACGGCATCTCGTCGTCGTGAAAATCGCAGTGGTACTCCAAGCCGGTTTCCACCAGGAGTTCGACCGTGTTGTCGCTCGGGCGCACTCCGGGTGATGACCAACCGGTGGGACGTTCGCCAGTAACTTTCACAATCGCATCTATAGTCTTGAGAATATTTTCGCGCTCCTGTTCGCGCGTTAGCATATAGAGGCGTTCGCCCATTTCCCAGCCATGGGCAACCAATTCATGTCCGCGCGCGTGGCAGTCCTTGACCAGCTCCGGGTAGTAAACGCAGGTAAGACCGTTCAGTGGAATACTGACTTTGAGATTGTACCTGTCGCAGATATCGAGGAGACGCTTCATGCCTATCTTCGGGCCAAAGTCTCGGAAAGTTTCCGTGCACCAGTCCCATTTGTAGAGCGCGTCTTTGGGCAGCGGCGATTGCAGGGCGGCTCCCTGCGTCGGCTTCGTCCGGTCCCACGCCTCCAGCGCGATGCCAAGCACAAACGCAACGCGAGCATTATTCGGCCATTTCATCGGATATTGAGCCATGGCAATCCTTGCACCCCGGAATGTACGACGTGGGACAACGACGCGAGTGAGAACCTTTTGCCAATCAACAAGTCATTGCGCGAGCAACTTAATGTGGCAGAACCATTCGCGCAGTCGGTTCGCAAGGCATTGATCGTACGCTCCCAAGCCTTACGGAACATAACAACCGGACTTTTAAATTGTCAACTGAAAGTACTGGGCGCCTCGATCCAGATAGACACAATGTCACTTCACCGCGGCTCTTCCGCCGGAAGGACAATGGAGCGCTATGCAAAGCTAAGAAACGTCCAGGAGGAGCGGTTTTGCGGGGCGCCAGGAATATGGAATAGCGGATGATAGGATAAGCGATATTTGGAATTATCCCGGAACGTTCGTGATCCTGTGGGCCTTTTGGATTCCTTCCCACGTCACGAAAAGCGTCGGCTCGCTGGGGACCGGCAATTTTGCGCGATTGCTGCGGCGCATATACATCTTTACCCAGTAATTGTAAAAGTATTCTAAATCTTGTTTGGCTTGCTCCAATCGGCCTTCGGGGCTCTGATAGGCCACGGTCACCCAATTGCCGCGCAAGGAAATTCCAGAGAATGTTGCAACGTCACGATTGTCCAGATAAGCACCCGCGCCGCGCAAGATTTGCGAGATACTATAGGGGTCGGGCATCTTGTTCGAGTCTTGGCGCTTGACTCGGCCACGCACATCAAAGCGCTCGATCCCCTCGGGTGAAAAGCGTAAGTGCATCTGGTCTTGGGTGTACGTAAGCGTGGTCCGTGGCATCACTCCCCGGAACAATTCACGCATGAACCGAGAAAACGAAAACGTTATACGATCCGCCGTTACGGCTCTTCCGGTAACAACGTATATCCCGTTTTGCAACTCGAGATCGAAGGCGGAGAACTTAAATTTCTCCAGCGCTTGTCCCAAAGCGCGTAGCTCCTTCGCGAACCCTCGAACATCAGCGCCGACTACGCCGTTTGATTTGCCTAGTTTATCAAGATCCGCGGTAACCACTGATTCGGCGAGCTGAGCGGTATTTTGTTTCATGGTGCGACTCCCAGTGCTCCGTTTTGCTAAATCTTATGGCTTTCTGCAGCGCGGCAGTCGGACTTGGCTTCAGCGCTGGTGCTGACAGCCGTTGGACCCGGCGCTTTTCGCTCTCCCCTCGCGGAGAGTTCGGCTTTTCAGGCGAGTCAAATTTGATCACGATTTCGCGTCTGGAATTAATTCCTCCGTAGGCTAACTACGCAACGGCAGTGCCATGCTTTAAACCGAATAGATATGACCGTAATTTGGCGTAATTGGGCGCTTTATCGGTCTCCAAGTTGACACTGCTGACATAGTGACAAAGTCAGAACAGACAGGCCCCCTTATGTTGCCGAATAGTAAACCGCCACTTAATAAAATAGGCGAGAAACTTTGAGGGCGTTAGGGAATATTTAGGACTCTGGATTGAATCACGGCGCCTGAAGACGTGACTAGTCGGTCGCAGAATTGGGTTGGTTGCGGTTCTGAGCAGGTTCTGTCTCGAGATGACGACGCAGGACGTTACGGCAAATTCGTTCCGCCCATAAGGAAGCGATCGCACTCCCGCGCCGCTCCGCGCCCTTCGTTGATCGCCCAAACAACCAGGCTTTGACCGCGCCGACAGTCGCCCGCCGCGAAAATACCCGGGACGTTCGTGGCAAACTGACCATATTCTGCCCTGGCGTTGGACCGAGGATCGCGGTCCACGCCGAGTTGCGTCAGCACGGCATCTTCAGGTCCTAAGAAGCCCATCGCAAGTAATACCAATTCCGCTGGCAAAACTCTTTCGGAACCCGGAATGCGCTTTGGAATAAATGCGCCCTGGTCGTTCCGCGTCCACTCGACGTCGTAAATATGAAGTTCCTTAACCTTGCCAGTTTCATCGCCGACAAACTTATCACCCGTGGTCAGATAAACCCGTGGGTCCGCGCCAAACCGGGCGGCGGCCTCTTCTTGGCCGTAATCGAGCTTGTAAACCTTCGGCCATTCCGGCCACGGATTGTCGGACTGGCGCGTATCTGGCGGGCGCGGCAAGATTTCCAGTTGGGTCAAGCTCTTACATCCGTGCCGCATCGCCGTGCCGACACAGTCAGTGCCGGTATCACCGCCGCCGACCACGATCACGTGTTTGTCTTTGGCCGAGATGAATTTGCCGTCCTGGTGTTGTGAGTCGAGCAAACTCTTTGTGTTGGCTAGAAGAAATTCCATGGCCATATGAATTCCCTTGAGCTCGCGCCCCGGAATCGGTAAATCCCGTGCCTTGGTGGCGCCGGTGCAAATGACCACCGCATCAAAATCATCCTTCAGTTTCGCCGCCGCTAGATCTACGCCGATATGCCATTAAATCGATACGACGCCTCACGATCGCCTTATCGAGCTTCATGTTGGGAATGCCGTACATGAGCAGACCACCGATCCGGTCGGCGCGTTCGTAGACGGTGACCAAGTGACCGGCACGATTGAGTTGATCCGCGCACGCCAGTCCAGACGGACCCGAACCGATAACCGCAACTTTCTTTCCCGTGCGCTTTTCGGGCGGGTCGGGATTCACCCACCCTTGTACGAAGCCGTTATCGATAATCGCGCACTCGAGGTTTTTGATCGTGACCGGCAATTCGTTTAGCCCGAGCACGCAAGAGCCTTCACAAGGCGCCGGGCATACACGGCCGGTGAATTCCGGAAAGTTATTCGTCTTATGCAAGCGCTTGAGCGCTTCTTGCCAAAGGCCGCGATAGACGAGATCGTTCCACTCGGGAATTAAATTGTTAACTGGACAACCGGAAGCCATGCCGCTGATCAATTGGCCGGTATGGCAAAACGGAATACCACAATCCATGCAGCGCGCACCCTGATGGCGCAACTTTTCTTCCGAGAAATGTTCGTGAAACTCGTTCCAGTCCCTTACCCGTTCCAGTGGCGAGCGGTCCTGGGGTAGCTCGCGCTCATATTCCATGAAGCCAGTCGGTTTACCCATCGGTTACCCTTCTCTTAGCAATACAATCCACTTACCCGGCGCCCGGCGCGAGACTTCCAAGCTTTCAGTTTCGAATATTTGATTTTGAGCCGAGTTGAGCTAACTCAAAACAAGAAACATAAACTTGTCGATGACCCGTGCAGCAACGGCCGGTGTTCAGTTGCCGCTAACCCGCGCTGCGTCGTTCTTGTTAGCTTCAAATGCAGCCATCAACGCCTCGTCGCCAACCAAACCTTTCGCTTCGGCTTCCTCGATGGCTTCGAGCACACGCCGGTAATCTC
>VBKX01000502.1:2715-3539 GCA_005879435.1 Deltaproteobacteria bacterium | reverse complement strand
AAGCGGCAGACGGGAAAATCAAATTCGTTATTTGTTGCGGCATCGGCAAGACACGTTTCCACTGGCTCGCGCCTGGAGAGATTGTGAACGCGTTAGGCGCTTGACTCTTCCGACGCATTGTCTGCCGCGACGCGAAGGCATTTTTCATGGCGAAGAAAAAGGTACTGATTCTGAATGGTCCCAACTTAAACTTGTTGGGAAAAAGGCAGCCGGAAATTTACGGAAAGTTGACGCTGGCGCAGATTGAGCAAAAAGTGCGCATGCTTGCCAGGGAACTCGGCATTGAGATC
Source organism: Deltaproteobacteria bacterium (assembly GCA_005879435.1). Taxonomy (GTDB): domain Bacteria; phylum Desulfobacterota; class Binatia; order UBA9968; family UBA9968; genus DP-20. Next base: position 3,249 of record VBKX01000502.1, on the reverse strand, counting down.
GAGTTTCGCCAGTCCAACAGCGAGGGCGAGCTGGTCACCTGGATCCAAGAAGCCGCGAATAAATTCGGCGCGATCGTGATCAATCCCGCAGCGTACACTCATACGAGCTTGGCGATGCGCGACGCGGTTTCAGCGCTAGGCATCCCCACCGTGGAGATTCACATTTCCAATATTCACCAGCGTGAGCCGTTCCGCCATCACTCCTTTATCGCCGAAGTGGCGGTTGGGCAAATCGCGGGATTCGGGGTGGACAGTTATCTACTTGGACTTCGCGCCGCGGCAGAATTAATCCAAGAATAGCGAGCCGGTCTCGAAGTTCTTTGCTTTCATTTCTTCGATCAGTTTCTGCCGGTCATTCTCAACTTGATTGATCCGAGCTCTCAGGTCGCTCAACTCCTTCTCTCTTTCGGTATACGCGGGTGGCGCATCGAGCGAAAAAGGGGGCGACCGAGACGCGCTGCCGGTTGGCAGTCCTTGTGCCTTGTACTGGGCATCTCGCAGACGTGAAATCAAATCCGCCTGCTGGCCTTTAAA
>VBKX01000502.1:0-2496 GCA_005879435.1 Deltaproteobacteria bacterium | reverse complement strand
GCCGAGCCGGTCACCTTCTCCGGCGCGGCGAATGGTTTGAACCTGCTCTTTGCTGATCGCGATCTCGCCGCCGAGGCCGGAAAATTTGATCATCGAACCTTCTTCGCGGTAACTCTGAACACTGATTTGCCGGCCGTTCTTTAAAACTAAAACATATTGTGCGTTGGCCGTGCCATACCAACTGGTCACGCACAGAAGCGCGAGGATACAGGTCACCTTCCACATAATCGAATTATAGCACGCGAAGCGTTTTGGTGGTAACCGAGATTTCTTCGATCCCTGCGGTCTCTTTTGCGCCGAGAGTATTCGTGTTAGCGTTTGCTGTATTCGCGAGGTCGCACAATGAACCTGTCACGAGTTTGGTTCGTTAGGCTTTATCTAGTTCTCCTCGTTGTCGCGGGTTTCGACGGCGTTGGCGTGGCCGAACCCAAAGTACAAATCCTATCTCCCAAAGACGGCAGTCGGATCACCCAAGATCAGAAATCTATTTTCGTCAACGGCAAAGTCGCCAGGGACGCGGGACGGTCGGCAAACGTCGACATTTTTTTAGTGATCGATATTTCCGGCAGCACCGCGATGTACGGCGGTGCGGATTTAGGGGATGCCGATCAGCCGCCTGAAAGCTCCGGCTTTGGCATGCCGCAGATCAGCATCGGCGGGATGAGCCTCGGTAGACCGCCCTTGAGAAATCCGCGCAATTCCATCCTTGCCGCCGAGATCGCGGCCGCGCGCCGCTTGCTCCTCCAGCTCAATTCCGAAACCACACGGGTGGGCGTGTTGACATTCAGCGAGGGCGCGAAATTGACGCAGCCGTTGACCCATGATTTCGAACAGGTTCGCCGCGTGCTGGCTGACATTCTTCGCGCCGGTCCTTACGGCGGCACGAATATGGTCGAAGGTATTCGTATGGGGATCACCGAGTTAATGGGGCTCGGGTCCAGCGAGAAGCGAACTGACGCAATCAAAGTCCAGTTTCTGCTGACCGATGGGTTTCCATCGCTACCGATCGGCGGTGGCAAAAGAATGACCCCCGAGGACATTAGTTTGACGATCAATGCGGCAAGGTTATCCGGCAAAGCGGGTATCAAGGTTCATGTGTTTGCATTAGGCGAGGAAGCTCTTTCATACCCGCGCGCGGCTATCGGTATCGCCAAAGAAAGCGGCGGCACGTACACGCCGGTGGTGCGCCCCGCAGATGCGCTTGCGGTGCTCGAAAATATCTCCGTGGTCGGCGTCGACTACGTGCAAATCGTAAACCAGACGACCGGCCAGAAAGCAACACAGCTTCGTCTCGCTGCTGACGGATTTTTCGCCTCAGCGGTGCCCGTGGTGGAAGGACGAAACCAAATCGATGTTTTAGCGCGCGCCAGCGATGGTTCGAATAGCCGCGAAACGATCAACATTTATTACCAGTCTGGAAATCAGAAATCTTTGGAACTGGAAGTATTCCTCGAGAAGGAAAAAAATCTTCAATTGGAAGTCGAGCGCTTGGGTAAGAGTTCCACGGAGATTCAACGCGAGATCGAACGGAACCGGCAAGATAGCTTAACACGACCGCAGCAACTGCCGCCGCCGAGCGATGGACCCGCCCGCTGACCTGGCGGTACACTCAGTCGATCACGGTTTATAAAGCAGAAATTGCTAGCGGGCCTTTCTTTCTGTTTCTGCCGCGATGGCGATCTCCGAGGCGCCGGCGCGCTTAATAATCGACATCACTTTTACCGTGTCGCCCAGCAAGACGTCCTTGTCGCCGCGGAGAATCACGGTTTTATCGGCGCGAGCGCTCAACGCATCCTGAAGGGTTTTTTCCAAGTTTTCTTCCTTGACCGGTTTTTGATCGACGAAGATTTCATGTTTGGGCGTGACTGTCACCGTCGTGCCGCGCGACTCCGACTGGGTCGCGACGGCTTTCGGGAGGTTGACTTTGCCGCCGGATTCGATCATTGCCGAACTCGTGATCATGAAAATAATCAGGAGGACGAGAAAAATGTCGGTCAACGGCGTGATATTGATCTCCGCGACAATGTCGGAACTCTCGTCGTTACCCCCGAGTGGAGTGATTGCCATGAAAATACCTCAGACGCTCATATGCTGAACAACCTTGGCGACTTGAATGCGAAACAAGCCGTTGAGCGCGCCAATGCGAGTCTGAAAATAATTGTAAAAAATGACCGCGATGATCGCCACGCCCAAGCCCAGCGCCGTTGCGACCAGAGCTTCAGAAATCCCTGCAGCGACGACGGCAAATCCACCGGTGCCGGCGATGGCCATGCTTTCGAAGGACTTGATAATTCCTACCACCGTGCCGAGCAGGCCGATGAAGGGTGCGCTGCTGGCGACCGTGCCGAGGATCCACAGGTGTTTTTTGAGTTTCTGACCTTCTTCGAACATCGCTTCCGCAGCGATATTGTTGGCGACGTCCAACCGCGTGTTTCCATCCCGCTCCAAAAGATTCAAAAAAATCCGACCCGCCGGGCAATGCGAGTTCGAAGAAGG
>VBKX01000501.1 GCA_005879435.1 Deltaproteobacteria bacterium | reverse complement strand
CTTATTCCGTCATGATGAGCGCGCGCCAAGGTCCAATCTATATGGTTTACGACGCCGGCTTGCAGGAAGCGCAGTTAGATCACGACGTCGAGATGCCACCGCCAGGCGCGGTCACCGTTCCGACGGGGCCCGCCGCCGATCCGGTCGCGTTGGAGAAAGCCGCCGACACTCTCGCCGCCGCCAATCGAGTGGCGATCATCGCCGACTTCGCCGCCCGCCCGCCGCACGGCTGGAACCATGTCGTCGAGCTCGCCGAAACTTTAGGCGCGTCGGTGTGGGACGTCGGCTCGCGCCTCAATTTTCCGAGCGACCATCCGCTCAACCTCACCGCGGATTTCGACGGCTGCTACGACGGCGTCGACGTCGTGCTCACGCTCGACATCGCCGACTTCGAGAAACCGACTCACGTGCGTGATATTTCTACCCGGACTGTCGTCAGCAAGGTGCAAGCGAACGCGACCTGGATCGATATCGGCTTCACCGACATCGAGATCAGCAAGTGGTCGATGGATTACGCCCGGCCATATTATGCGCAGCAACGCATGACCGCCGATCCGGTCACCACCGCGCCGCAATTGACGAAACTCTTGAAAGAGCGCATCGCAAAAACTTCCGGACTGCGCGAGAAGATTGCCAAACGCACCGAGGAGATCGGCAAACGCCACAGAGAAAACCGCGCCAAGTGGAGCAAGCAGGCGCAAGAACACTGGGATCAAAAACCGATGACCGTGCCGCGCCTGGCGCTCGAAGTGTGGGAGACAATCAAAGGCGAAGACTGGGTGCTCACTACCGGAGATCTAGGCAGTTGGGGCAAGAAGCTTTGGAATTTTGACCGGCCCTATTGTCATGCCGGCCGCGAGCTCGGCACCGGCACACAGATCGGCTTATCGTTGGGCGTCGCTCTCGCCAACAAAGGAACCGGCCGGCTCGTCGTCGACTTGCAACCTGATGGCGATTTGATGTTCGACGCCGGCTCGCTCTGGATCGCGGCGAAATATAAAATTCCCATGTTGATCGTCATGTTCAACAACCGGGCTTACTACAACGACTGGAATCATCAGATCGTCCTGGCAAAAACTCGCGGCACCGATCCTTCGCGCGCGCATATCGGCATGGATCTCTACGATCCCGATCCGGACTTCGCGGGCTTGGCGAAATCCATGGGCTGGTATTCCGAAGGCCCGTTCGAAAACGCCGACGATCTCAAACCCGCGCTCAAGCGCGCCATCGAACAAGTCAAGCAAGGCAAACCCGCCCTCATCGACGCCGTGTGCGATCGCAGAAATCACGGCTGAAACCCGGACTGTAATATTCCAATCAGTGAATGGATGGAGAACGCTGTGGAAAAAGTTGACGTTCCTTGTTCACGCCCGTCGCGTGCGTGGTATCGATTACCACCGTGGATACGGAAAACCTACAGAAAGGTTGTGTCGACCAAGGAATACACAACTGACTATCGAGATTCACGCTAAAATTCGTTTGCCGAAAAGCCACTGGCGTGGAGTAGCAGAACCCAGCTGCGAACGACTTTCGTACAGCGTGGGCGTTATTGTCCAATAGTCGACGAGAATCCACCCAGCGAAGTATCCGCATTTTGCACGCCAATCCGTAAACTCGACATCCCAAGAAGTGACAAGTGAGCCGGAATGGGCTCACTTTGGCCGCAGAGAATCATTCATTTGGACATCTCTTATTGATGGCAGAAGCCTTGCGTTAGAGACATCGCACCGGTTTTATCGGAGGAAATCCATGATTAAACTCATCGTTGTTCTGGTCATGTTTCTTTGGACCCTTGTCGTTCAAACTTCACCCGCACGAGGCAACGAATTCACAGTACGCGAGGCCAAGATCGCCGAGTACAAAAAATGGCTTGATACCCTGGGACCCCAAGGATCCCAATATTGGGTGCGTCTCGACGCACGACCACGACCGCACCGACTGTATCTCGGCGAAGCTTTTTATAAAGCTGATGCCAAAAGCCAAGAACAATTCGTCGACAAATATTCAAACTATCTCGCAGGCCATCCGGATAAATTTATGTTGATCGATCTCTTCGACGCCGGTACCAGCAAGCCGGTGGGTGAATACGGATTCGGTGGGTTTAAACTTTATCGCAAGCCCCTGCAGACCACAGGGAGCTCGCAGGATTAAGACCTATTAATTGCTGCCCATCGCGGTGCTACGGCAAGACTACGGTTACCCAATCGTGATCTCATTGAACGCGCCCCGATTTTGCGCGCCTTCTTTGAAAACAGCCTTTCTGGCTCGGCGTGTTCGCTCTGACAAACCGCTCAACGCGCTGCCGAGTCAGCGAGAAGCATCCGACACGCGTACCAATTGCAAACTTCGTTTATGAGTAGCGGACACTGCGGTCGGATTATTCGGCGCACAAAAAGCGCCTGGGGTCCCTGGTGTCAGATAATAATACTCTCCTTCACACGTCATCGCCCGAAACGGTATCTCGCGCTTCAGCCGGTAAGCGAGAACGATGCGTGCCGTTTCAGAAAAACCCGGGGCGGCATACAACGCTGCGACGGCGGGAATTTTAGGGACCACGTCTTCGACAAATTCCTCCTGATCGTTGGCTATACCCATCAGTCGCACGGTAAGGGAAGACAGCTGCCAGATATGCGGCGAAAAATATGCCGCAATGACAAGGAGAGCCATGACACTAAAAAACACCCCGGCTTTAATGCGATCAAACTTCAATGGTGCTTCGAAGGTAACGAGATTTTTTTCCGCGTTGGCAGGGGAA
>VBKX01000503.1 GCA_005879435.1 Deltaproteobacteria bacterium | reverse complement strand
GTTGGTGACAAACATGCCGGAGTGTTCCGTGCCGATATAAACGCGCTTCGGGTCTTCAGGATCGACTTGGACACAAGACATTTGCCAATAAGTAAGTGCCCGATCGGCCTGCACCCAGTCTTCAGCGCGGCGTTCGAATCGATACCAGCCGGAATGGGTGGCTAGATGTAGAGCGTTCTTGCCGTTGGACGCCATGATGCACCTCCAAGTTCAAATAAAAAATAACCGTGATGAACTACATCGAACATATGCCGGACGGGAAGCTAATACTCCAATCCTATTACCGATAGTCCCGCATTCCCCAGTAAAAGTCATGACGTGGGTGCCAAGATATTTGTGCGGATAGCCTTTGACGAACATGTCCAATAGATAAGTACTCTCGCGGTAATGCATCGGAATCGCGATCTTCGGTTTCAGCTGTTGCAAGACTTCGCGGGCGGTGTCCGGTGGCATGGTGAACGTGCCGCCGATCGGAATCATCGCGATATCGACTTTGCCAAAGGCTTTGATTTGTTCCTCGGTAAGCTTGTGGCTCAAATCACCGAGATGGGCGATGCAGATGGTGCCGAGATCGAAAACGAATGCCGCGCCTTTTAACGCGTTGCCGAATTGCTGCTGGTAAACAGGGACGCTGTAAATCAACACATCGCGCACCGTCGTGCTGATCTTGTTCCATTCCGCGCCGTAGTTGCCGAGACCGCGCAAGATGATCGGTTTGCCCTTGGCGACTTCTACATAGTTGTGATTCGGATGCTCTCTGCCAACGGTCACGGCGTGGGGAGCAACGTCGGGCGTCGGATAAAAACCCGGCGCCACCGGGTCGGTGATGATCTTCGTGCCCTTGCTGGACGTGATCTGAAAGAAATTGTGGCCAAAGAATTCTATCGTCACGTCCGGCTCGGCGGCGTACGCGGAGCGTGTCCAGCCGCCCGCAACATCCAACTCGCGACAGGCAGAATGAGCGGTGCCCGTGGTAACGAGCGTGAGCACGAACAGCGCCAAAGCGATTAATCGATCCATCCCTATCCTCTAGGGTGCGCTGACCCGGTGGCTGAACTGCTCCGCCTTGAAAAAATCGGCGACGTAATCCGTGGCCGGGTGGCGCAGCAGGTACTCCGGGGTATCCGCCTGTTCGAATTTTCCCTCGTGCATGACGGCGATCCGGTCCGCGAGCGCCATGCCGTCCGCCAAATTGTGCGTTACGTACAACGTGGTGAGCCGGTTTTCCTTGTGAAATGCCAGTATCTCTTGACGCATTTTCAAACGGTTGGGCGGATCGATGTTGCTGAGCGGCTCGTCCATTAACATTACTCGCGGCGAGGTCACCATGGCACGCCCCAGCGCGACGCGCTGCTGCTGTCCACCCGAGAGCTCGGTCGGTTTGCGTTTGAAAAAACTTTCTTCGATGCCGATTTTCCAAGCGAGCGGACGCAGAAATTCGCTGATCTTATCGCTTGACCATTTTCTCACTCTGAGCGGCAACGAAAGGTTCGAATAGCGCTGCTCGTCGAAGACTTTCATATGCGGCCAGAGAGCGAAGTTCTGAAATATCATCTGCACGCCGCGCTGGCCGACCGGCACGTTGTTCACCGGCGCGCCGTTGATAAAGATCGTGCCGCTGTCCGCTTCTTCGAGGCCGGCGATGAGTCGCAGGGTCGTCGTTTTGCCGCAGCCGCTCTCGCCGACGATGACGAGAAATTCACCTGCATTGACATCCAGGTTGGCTTGATCGACGGCGGTCACGGCGCCGAATCTCTTTGTGAGTTTGCGTAACGAGAGCGGAACCACGAAACTATGCTAGTAGAGGCGGGATGAAAAGACAATATGAATTCACGCTGGCGGAGTGAGGGGAACTTGGCTATGATGCGGCCAGAAAACATTGGCGCCGCGGCGCAATTTGCCAGGAGGTTTTATGGCTGGTTTGCTTGGACCGGAAGAGCTGATTGATGATTTGCAACACACCTTGCAGCAACGTCACCCGCGACCGCACCCGATCCGTCAGCTGCTCTTGAGCGGCAGACTATCCAAAGAACAACTCCACTGGTGGGCGAGAAATCAGTTTCACGAGTTTCGCAACATTCACCGCTTCTTTGGCATTCGTTATCATAAGTGCCCGGTGCCAGAATTGCGGCGGATGCTGTTGGAAAACATGGTGGAAGAAGAGGGCGAGGATCTCTTCGGCGGCAAGTATCCGAGTCATCGGGAGCTGTGGGTGCAATTTGCCGAAGGCATCGGGATCGCGCGCGACGATATTCTAAAGTACGAGCCGCTGCCCGGGATTCGCGCCGCGCTGGAGATGTACGTGTCGCTCGTGCAGCAAAGTCATTGGGCCGTGGCGATCGGCACTGGATTGGTTTTCGAAGGCGGTGGGCCGAAGCGGATGAAAGAGGAGAGGGAAGCGATCGAAAAATATTACACCTGGATTCCGACGAGTTGCTTGGATTTTTTCCGCGCCCACGAATATCACGACGAGGGGCACGGCAACATGGTGATCGACGTCATTAAGCAGCATTGCATGGAAGAGAAACTACAACGCGAAATGCGCGAAGCGGTGAGGCAGCGCGCCGACATCATGTGGCTGCAAAACGACTGCATCTATAATGCGTTCGTCAGGCCGTCGCTTTCCACGGCGACGATCCGCGAGATTGAAGAACGGCTCGAATAGAGAGTTCAAAGTTCAAGGTTCAAAAGTAAGGTCGGATAGTCGGAAAGACTTTCTCGTCGCATTTGCTTCGCGGAATGACATCTTAAAATCATGAGTGACAAAGTAATTGACTTGCGCAGCGACACGGTGACGAAGCCATCACCGGAAATGCGTAAAGCCATGGCGGAGGCGGAGGTCGGCGACGATGTTTACATCGAGGATCCGACGGTCAATCGGCTGCAGGCACGCGCCGCGGAGATATTCGCACGTGAGGCGGGTCTCTTCGTTCCGTCGGGCAGCATGGGCAATTTGACCTGCATCATGGCGCAGGCGGAACGCGGACAAGAAGTTATCTGTGAAGCGACCGGTCATATCTACAACTACGAGATGGCATCGATGGCGGCGATCGCCGGTGTTTTGCCGCGCGTGGTAGCGGCTGAAGATGGGATCATGAATTGGGAACAAATCGCTCCGGCGATCCGGGAAAAAGCTTACACTCGCCCGCAAACGGCTTTGGTCGCCCTGGAAAATACACACAACATGGCCGGCGGCACAGTTTATCCGACTCCTTTAGCGCATGAAATCTGCGGTAGGGCGCACGACGCCGGACTCAAAGTGCACTTAGACGGCGCGCGCGTGTTCAACGCGGCCGCGTACTTAGGTGAGAACGTTGCGGAGATAACGAAGAAGTTTGATTCCGTGCAGTTTTGCTTCAGTAAAGGACTCGGAGCGCCGGTCGGCTCGATGATCGTCGGCTCGAAGAATTTCATCGAGCGTTGCCGGGTGATTCGCAAAATGCTCGGCGGCGGCATGCGCCAGGTCGGCGTGCTGGCAGCGGCCGCTCTCGTCGCTTTGGAAGAAGGGCCGAAGCGTCTGCACGTCGATCACGAAAATGCGCAGCTGCTGGCGCAAGGATTGGCGCGCATCCCGCGCATTCGCATCCAACCGGAAAAAGTTCAGACCAATATCATTATTTATGATGTCGGTGATAGCGGACTCAACTCGAGCGAATTCTTGCAGCGATTGGCCGAGCGAAAAGTGCTCGGCGGGCCGGTGGACGCGCGCCGGGTGCGCATGGTGACTCATCTGGACGTGGACCGAGCAGATAT
>VBKX01000500.1 GCA_005879435.1 Deltaproteobacteria bacterium | reverse complement strand
GGTTGCAAAGTTGCGGGCGGCGGGCGCGATCATTCTCGGCAAAACCAATCTCGACGAGTACGCACCGGCGGGGATCGCACGCAGCGGTTTAGGCGGGCAAACCTGCAATCCTTACGACACCAAGCGCATTCCCGGCGGCTCGAGCGCTGGCTCCGGCGCGGCCGTGGCGGCCAACCTGGCAATCTGCGCCCTTGGCACCGACACGTCCGGTTCGGTGCGCAATCCCGCGGCGGTCAATAGCCTTGTCGGTATGCTCGCGAGCCAAGGCGTGGTGAGCCGCGCCGGCATTGTGCCGCTGTCGTTCAGCCGCGATCGCGGCGGGCCGCTTTGCCGCACCGTCGAAGATACGGCGGTCATGCTCGAAGTCGTGACGGGATACGATCCAAGGGATCACATCACTTCGGTGACGTACGGCAAGAAGCCCGTCTCTTACCGCAATTACGCCAACAAAAAATCCCTTGCGGGCAAACGATTGGGAGTACTGCGTGAGTTCATGGTCGAAGCGACTCTAGCCGATCGCGATAGCATCCGCGTCGCCAACGAGGCGATCGCCGAAATGAAGAAGCTTGGCGCGACGATCGTCGATCCGGTCAATGTTCAAGCCGTCATCGCCGATCTGGTCCCTTATCTCGAGCCGAGTATTTTGACCCAGAGTTTCCCGTCGAGCACGCCGAGCGGCGCCAAGCCGATCGATCAAGCCGTCCTGATCGCCGCCGACCCGAAGCTGCTCCCCGGCGGTCCGCGCGGTGTCAACCTGCGCATGCTCGCGGCGCAGCGACGCGGCGAAGAAGGCCGCTACGCGCTCAATCGTTATTTGCGCGAGCGCGGCGATGCCAAATTTAAAAGCGTCGAGGACATGTTTGCAACGCCGACGTTTCTCGGCGACAGCGAAATTCTCAAAGCCGCCTTCGGCGAGACGGCCAAGACCGTAGATACGCCGGCGCATACGAACCACACGCTGCGCATCCAGACGCTGCAAAAAATTCTTTACAAAGTGATGGCGGACAATAAGCTCGACGCGCTGGTCTATGTCTATTCGACGATCCCGCCGAATATTATTTTGGCGAGCCGCCAGTCGGCCACTTACAATGCCGGTACCGAACCACGATTGCTCAAGGCGGGCACGGGACTTTCGGATCCGAATTTTCTTCCCGGCGAGCAGATTCTCAAGACGGATCTGGATCTTTATCGCGGCGCGGGCGGAAGTTGGGCGGTAAATTTGAGTCCGGTGAGCGGCTTTCCTGCGATCGTTGTGCCTGCCGGTTTTACCAAAGAAGTTTACGACCGCGTGCCCGATGCCAAGGATCCCAACGGCAGCATGTTGGTGGGACCGAAGCCGGACCAGCTCCCGGTGGCGATGGAATTTCTCGGCCGGCCGTTCGAAGAAGCGACGCTGTTCGAGATCGCTTCGGCTTACGAAGCCGGCACCAAACATCGGCGCGTGCCGAAAGGCTTCGGACCTCTAAAGGGCGAGCCGTGAGCGCGGGCGCGCTCGCAGTTGTCAGTAAGAACGATTCGGAGTTAACTGATCGCTGACTACTGGCTAGTCGCAACTTTCATGATCAAAGCGCTCATCTTCGATTTCGACGGTCTGATCATCGACAGCGAAAGTCCCGAGTTTCAAGTTTGGCAGGAAGTCTTTGCCGAGCATGGACGGGAACTCGGCTTCGACTTGTGGGCCGACTTGATCGGGCGGCCGCGCACCCATTTCGACGTCTACGCTTACTTCTGCGAGAACATCAATCCTGCCGCCGATATCGAGCAGCTACGAAATGCGCGGCGCTCTGGATTTGGGTTTGAAGATCGGTCTGGCGTCGAGTTCTTCGGGCGACCACGTACGCGGTCACCTAGAGCGTCTACAACTGCTGCACTATTTCCATTCGACCAAATGTTTCGAGGATACCGAGCTGCACAAGCCCGATCCGACTCCTTATCTGGCGGTGCTCGATGAGCTTGGCGTCGGTGCCGATGAAGCGATCGCGTTCGAAGACTCGCCCAATGGCGTGACTGCGGCAAAGGCGGCTGGCATCTTTTGCGTCGCCATACCCAATCCGATCACTTGCCAGTTGCCGCTCGAACACGCGGACTACCGCATGGCGTCGATGGCCCATGAGCCGCTGGAAGAAATTCTTCGGCGCGCCGTTGCCAAGATAGGACTGTGAAGGCGGGACAAGCTGGGCGACCTTGCGTGGTTGCAGAGGTTGCGCGAATGTTGGGTGAGGTAAAATAATGCGCACGGTCAAACTCTGCATATCGGTGGTTTTCCTGATGGTTCTTGCGGCCGGCGCGCCGCAGTTGCACGCCCAGCCTCTGGAAAAACTTCGTCTGGTCTATAGCGCGATCGCCGGCTCGCAGGCGTCGTTTTGGATTCCTTACGAAGCGGGGATTTTCCGCAAGCATGGTCTGGATGTCGAGCTTCTCTATGTGAGCGGCGGCGGACGGGCGGCTCAGGTCGTGCAATCGGGCGAGGTGCCGATCGGTACGTTCACCGGCGGCGCGGTCGTCAACGCGAATCTGGCCGGCGGCGACTTGGTGATCATCGCCAGCTCGCTAAACGTTTTTACTTTCGTCGTGATGGCGAAGCCGGAAATTCGCCGTGTTGAAGACCTGAAGGGAAAAAAGATCGGTATCTCGCGCTTCGGCTCGGCGACAGATTTCGGTTTGCGCTTTGTCGAAGCTCAGTGGCCGATCAAACGCCAACGCGATTTTGCCGTGATGCAAATGGGCGGGGTGACGGACATCTTGGCAGCGCTCAAAACCGGCGCGGTGGATGCCGGCGTGATCAACGCCGAGCTCCTTGCGCGGCGGGACGGTTTCAGAGAGGTGGCGGATATCTCGAAGATGGGTCTCAGTTTTCCCACATCGTCGATCGTCACCACGCGTTCCTACATCAAGCGTAATGAAAACACGGTGCGAAAATTCGTCCGCGCTTATGCCGACGGCGTTCATTATGGCAAGACCCAGCGCACGCTCAGTGTTCAGGTGATGAGCAAGTATATGCGCAATAATGATCTCGCCTTGGTCAATGATCTGTACGATTTATATATTATCCAGCACATCCCGAGAATCCCGCGGCCAGCGCCGGAGCCGGTCAAAACCATCCTCGATCAGATGGCCGAAACCGACCCGCGCGTCGCCAATCTCAAACCGGAGCAATTCATCGACGGACGATTTTTTGCAGAGCTGGAGAAGGACGGATTTATTCAGAAATTGTGGAAGTGAGCCAAAGGAAGGTTTTGACAACTATGCGAAGCATTCCCCGTCCATGAAACCGGAGCAAAACATTTGCGTGTTCACTGGTTCCCAGGGCGGAACGCTGCCGGCATACAGCGAATCGGCGCAGCAGCTGGCGCGTGATTTGGTTGCGCGCGGCTTTGGCCTGGTTTACGGCGGCGGCAACGTCGGCCTCATGAACGTGATCGCGGACGCGGTATTGGATCTCGGCGGCCATGTCACCGGCGTGATTCCGGATTCGCTGGTCAGTAAAGAAGTCGCGCACCGGGGGCTCTCCGATTTGCGCGTCGTGCAATCGATGCACGAGCGCAAGGCGCTGATGGCGGAATTGTCCAATGGTTTTATCGCCATGCCCGGCGGGATCGGCACCATGGAAGAGTTTTTCGAAGTTCTCAGCTGGGCTCAGCTTGGCATTCACAACAAACCCTGCGGCCTGTTGAACGTGTCGGGATATTACGATCCTTTGATTGAATTTCCCGATCACGCGGTGTCGCAGGATTTCGTCAAACCGAAGCATCGGGCGTTGCTGCTTGTCGAGAGTGAGCCGGCGATTTTGCTTGACCGGTTCGACGAAATGCTCGCCGCGCCGGCGGCAAAGCCATTCGATCCGTCGATCACTTAACCTTCCGACATCGCGCTGCTTCAAGAGGGATTGACCCGGCGAACGCGATCGCGCTAGACAGGTCGCAGCGAAAGAAAGCGCGCTTCGGCTTCACTGAGAGTTATCCGCGGCGGAAGCTGAAACAGTCAATGGAGGCCCTTTGTTTCAACGCTTTTCCTTGACGGTATTCTGCGGTTTACTCGCGCTATCGGCGTTGCTCAAAGAATCGCCGGCGCAAACTCGTCCGCCCGCAGCGGCACTGCTCGAGGGCGCGAAAAAAGAGGGCGAGGTGGTTTTCTACACGCCGCTCAATATCAACGACTCTCGCCCGTTGTTGCAGCGCTTCGAGCAGAAATATCCCTTTATTAAAACCGAGCTTTTGCGCCTGAGCGCGGAACCGCTGCTCAACCGCATTTTTACCGAGGACAGGGCAGGGCGAAACGTCGTCGACGTGATCAACAACACGATGATCAATCCACTGAAGAAAGCGCGCTTGATGCAGCCCTATCGCTCGCCGGAGCACGCGGCGTATCTGGACCCGTTCAAAGATCCCGAGGGCTACTGGGCGAGCGTGAACAATAATTATTATGTCTTGGGTTTCAACAGCCGGCAAGTCAATGCCAAAGAGGCGCCCACCGATTGGCAGGATCTGCTCAATCCCAAGTGGAAAGGGAAGATCGGCATGGATCAGGAGGAGTACGAATGGTTTGGCGCAACCATGGAAGTGTGGGGAAGGGAGCGGGCGCTCAAGTATCATCGCGCCCTCGGACAGCAGCAAGTTCAATGGCGCAAGGGCCACACTTTGATATCGCAGCTGATCGCCGCCGGCGAATTTCCTATCGGCATCGTTTACGCGCACCGCATCGAGTCGATGAAGAAAGCGGGCGCGCCGATCGATTGGGTGAAGACCAGCAATCCGGTTTTCGTCGCGCTCTCGCCGACCGGTTTGGCCGCCAAGGCGCCTCATCCCAACGCCGGTAAGCTGTTGCTGGATTT
>VBKX01000071.1 GCA_005879435.1 Deltaproteobacteria bacterium | reverse complement strand
CTTTAGAGTGGCAATCTGAGTTGAAGAGAGCTGTCCAATTCCGTGCCGGATGGCCTCTCTTACGCAGTCATCCGGCACGGTTGTCCTTTAGGTCGTCAACGCTAAGGATTTGGCCCGATGGGATGTGTTTTTGGAAGCGCTTCGGCGATCGCTTTCGGATCTCCAACGGGCGCGCAGTTGGGATGAGCAAAAGCCGCTTGCAAGCCCGACGACGGAGCGAAAATAATATTGTCGTCACCCGTAACGCTGATGCCTGCGGGAACGTTGTCGAGGTTTAGACCGTGTCGAACCTTCCAGGCGATGATGTGGTCGGCGCAAGAAGTATCACCGCTCACGCCGAGACCGCCGATAAAATCTCCGGCCGGATTGTAAAGCGCGAGGCCGCCGCCGAATACATTGACGCCGCCGACTTTTTCGCCGACCAATGGATCGTTGGGTTGGCCGAAATTTGCTGCATTTCCTTGATATGCGGCTTCGGCATCGACCGGATTACTGTGCTGTAAACCGAAGAGACTTCCGCCGGGCTGAACCGCGGCAAATAAATTCGCCGTCGAAAGCGCCCCGGCAAAGCCAATCACGCCTCTCGGCCGGCTGAATGCGTTCGCGGTGTTCGCCTTTTGTGCCGAGATCACCCGGCTGCCGAGCCACTGGCTACCGCGGTCGGCACCCGTAAAAACTACCGCGCACACAACGCCATCACGGTTGACTACGGTTCCCCACATATCGTTTCCCAGTCCGCCGTTGCTGCCCAGCGCGACAACGGTTTGAAGAGCTGATTTCAACTGAGCATGGCTCGGCAATTTTGTGCAACTACTTGAGTTGTCCGAATCCGCGGCGGCTCGTGTCGCGCCGCTCAATCCTAACAACGCAACGAGACAGACAGCGAGCCACCGTCGTTTGATGGAAATCGTTTTGAGTTGGTTCTTCATGGTCGGTCCTCCATTTAGTGATTAGTGGACGGACTATATGTTAAGTATGATTAAAGAGACAAACGGTTTAACTTTCCTCGCGAAATCTTGAAAGAGTGCGCCGGCGTTTATGAAGTGACGGAACCAGCCGGTTCGCCGCGGCGAAAATCAGACCGGCGCGGCAGCGCGGCTTTGACAGCAGCGGGGTGAGACCAATAGACGAAACAAAGAGAGGAGAATCACGTGATGATTGTTCTCAGTCCGGAAGGAAAAGCCCAAACATCGGCGGCGAAAGTCGCCAGCTTGCCGCAGTTCACGGAGCTGCGCGGCAAGGTGTTGGGCTTACTCGATAATAGCAAGCCCAACATGGACAAGCTGGCCGAGCGCTTCGCCGAACAGCTCAAGGAAAAATACGGCGTCGCCAAGGTGATTAGCCGCCGAAAGCTCACGGCCCAGCAGGGCGCGCCCAAACAATATCTCGACGAACTGGCATCGCAGGCTGATTTCGTTATCAGCGGGCTCGGCGATTGAGGGTCGTGCACGTCGTGGAGTGTCCACGACTCAATCGAGATTCAAAAGCGCGGCCGCTTTGCGATCACGTTGATCACCCACGCCTTCGACGCGTTGGCGAAAT
>VBKX01000498.1 GCA_005879435.1 Deltaproteobacteria bacterium | reverse complement strand
TCTATTTTAGAGCGGACGCGAACCGTCAAGCAACGTTGCAAGCACGGCAATCACGGCGCAGGTGACGGCATCGGCGGCCGGCTTCTATACCGCTCATCGATTGAAATCAGTAATCGGTCACGAAGTACGGAGGTGCGGCGTAGTTCCTCGGTCAATTGCTCGCTTAGTTCCGCCCGGCCATGAAACGCCGCGGGGGTATTTTGAAATAGCGCTATGCGCCATCGCTCTTGCTTTTTAGTCGCGATCAGCGACTGGATCGCATTGACTGCCGGGTTGATGTCCGACTTTCCGCGCGGCACCATACCGGCGACCGCGCGAAGCAGCGCGACGCCAGGGACGAGCAAACGCACATCCCGAACGATCGCGACGTAAGTAGCTGTCGGATGGATGATCGGCAAAAATTTGCCCGAGCACGGACTCGATCTGTCGCGGTCCATCCATCTGACTGCCATCGAAGCCAACGATGTTGCCGTTCTCGGCGAAGAGGTCGGCCATCTTGCGCGCATCTTTATCGTTCCATGCTTGCAACAATTGCTGGTAAATTGACCGAACCTGAGCTACATCGTCGCTTTCGGATTTGTCCATATAAGTTTGGGGAGAATTCATAAGTACTTCCATTTCTCGTCCGCGCGCTACTCGCAATGCCTGAAGATATCCTGCTCAACAAAGACTCAATGCGAATTGGCATTGGCAATGCTCCGGTCAGAGTAGAGTTTATCGATCGCACAGCATAATTGTCCCGATCGATTAGGCTTGGGGAACCCGATCGCGAGAAACACTGATTAAATCCTAGACCGTCAGGCAAAGAGCGCCGTCTCGATTGTCGCAACAAAATTGACCGCGGCGTGTAGCGCCAATCCAATGATTAAGAAAAACGCCAACCTGAGTCATGCCTGATTGGGCTCCGAGATGGTCGGCAAATATAGGTTCCGCCCTGTCGCTACGGTTTTTCGTTACATCTCTGATTTAGTCTGGCTTTACCGCGCGTGTCGAAGAATTCTGCTAACCGTCGCACTTCGCGCGCAGAATACACAAGGACGTGACCGCTAGACCACGGCTGTCGAAAGCTTCATGGGTTCGGAAACGATGAAGCGAATCGGCTGATCCATTCCAGCGCCGCTTCCTCCGAGGTAAGCTCTCGTCCTTCCCCTTGCGCGACCTCGCGCCGGTAATTCTCGATGTGACAGATCTGTTCCACCATGCGAACTCGAAATGCCTCTTCGGAGTCGAGAAATTGGACGCCGACGGTATATTGGCCGCCTTCGTTTTGGCACCAGGCCACGCGTGCTGCCGGCACTTCGAACGCGGGTTTCAGATACGGGAAGCGCAACGCGATGATGGTCTCCGGCTCGATGGCTGCATCCGACGAGAAGGCGAGACCGCCAAAGCTGACGTTCTTGACGCTTCGCCGTATGTAGCCATCGTCGGGAGCACTCTGAATCTCGATCGGTACGTCCGAAGGGTGTCGTATGAACTGACGCATGATCGCTACCCTCCTCTCTCGCGCGTGTTCAGCGAAATTCTTCCCGGATCGAACGAACGCTTCTTATTGATTCGCTATGAGCGACCGCCCAAGGCATTCTTCCGAAACCGACGCGTTACGTCACTCATCCTCAGTGCAACAACGAAAAGCCGATCGAAGCCAAGACTATGCCCGCGATGACACCATACGCGATATACCAGTTCTGCGCTCGCGCTGTTCCGCTCGCGACTTCCTGGTCCTCGACGTAAACGCGATACCCGCCTCGCAGGACAGAGAAGGGTCGTGTCGACTCGACACGACCGTGCCTCACGGCTCCGGCCTCTAGGATCTGAAACGGCACGATCGTCGTGGCTAGGCGATCGGAATGACGCGGCGCCATCGACGTGAACCAAGAACGCTACACTGAACCACAACAGTCTCGGCGTAGCATAGCTCTGAACCTCGATCGCGTGTCCGTTCCAAGTGTGGGTAGCCATATAAGACCTAAAGTTGTGCCGTCGCCGCGGGACCCTGTGAGAACAACCCATTTTACCAGAGCTGGGTAATCGGTCCAGTCAAATCCAAGCGATGGTTGCCGTGAAATGGCTTTAGCGTCTTGATTTCATGAGCATGAGCGACAGCAGCCTGGGCGGCTTGTCCCGGTCGTCTTCGTGCCACCATTCGTTCAAACTCTCGAGCGTCAAGCTGTTCGTGTTCGCCGCATGAATGTAATCGGACAGGTGGTGGACAAAAGCTGGGATTTCCGTCCGCCCTTGCTGATCCTGAAATTGGGCTTGCGTCCCTTGATATTGCCGGAACGGATGCAACTCGCAAATGAAGAAGCGGCGTCCGTGGATCAAAGTCCGAAACGCTTCTGCAAAGACGAATGGCAGATCGGCAAT
>VBKX01000499.1 GCA_005879435.1 Deltaproteobacteria bacterium | reverse complement strand
GGTGGCGCAGGGCACACCGAGGAGAGCGAAAGAATCTCTGTGACCTCTGCGCCTCTGCGGTGAGCAATCGCGAAATTTTCTGTGAAGCGCTTCACGCGTGGGCATCGGCCCAATTGGCGCCGCTGTGCACTTCCACAGCCAGGCCGCAGCGGAGATCGGTGGCTTGGGTCATTTCTCTTTCGATCAACGCGCGCGCTTCACTGAGTTTGTCCTCCGGCACCTCGAAAACCAATTCGTCATGAACGGTCAGAAGCATTTTGGCGACGGGCTCTTTGCGCAGGGCGGCGTCGACGTTGATCATCGCCTTTTTGAGTATATCAGCGGCGCTTCCCTGAATCGGCGCGTTGAGCGCCATGCGCTCACCCAAGGCGCGCAGCCGAAAATTGGACGACTGCAGCTCAGGCAGATAACGGCGCCGGCCGAACATGGTCGTGGTGAATCCGTCGACCTTCGCTTTGTCCACCTGCGCGGCGAGAAACTCTTTCACTTTCGGAAATTGCGCGTAGTAGGTTTCGACGAAAGTCGCCGCTTCGTCCATTTCGACGCCGAGCCGCTGCGACACGCCGTAGGTGGACATGCCGTACGCGATGCCGTACGAAAACTGTTTGACCTGATTGCGCATCTCCGAAGTCACGTCGCTCAATACAACACCATAGACCTTCGCCGCGATAGTCGCGTGAAAATCATGTCCTTGAGCAAATGCCTGGCAAAACGTCTCGTCTTCGGAAAGATGCGCTAACACGCGCAACTCGATCTGCGAATAATCCGCCGAGAGCAACACGTGTCCCGGCGGCGCGATGAAAGCACGGCGAATCTGCCGTCCGAGGTCGCCGCGAATGGGAATGTTTTGCAAGTTGGGCGCGGTCGATGACAAGCGCCCGGTAGCGGCGGTGGTCTGTTCGTAGGTCGTGTGAATGCGCCGGCTCTTCGGATCGATGAGGCCGAGCAGCATTTCGCTGAAGCCGTTTTTGAGCTTCGACACCTCGCGGTATTCGAGCAACGAGGCGACGATCGAGTGGTGCCCGGCGAGCTTCTCCAACTCGGCGGCGTCCGTGGAATAACCAGTCTTGATCTTGCGGGTTTTCGGCAGAGATAATTTTTCAAAGAGAATGCGCTGGAGTTGAACATTGGAGTTCACATTGAACTGCTCGCCCGCAAGTTCCTGAATCGTGTGCTCCAAGGTCGTCATCTTTTGCCCGAAGTCCGTGTTCAATCTGTCGAGGTAGTCGCGGTCGACGAGAATGCCGGTGTGTTCCATGCGCGCGAGCACGGGGATCAGTGGAAACTCGAGCGTGGTTGCAAGCTCCCAGGCGCCTTGCGTGCGGAGTTGTTCTTCTACGACCGGCGTCATGACGCGGATCGCCACGGCTTCGCGGCACACACTCTGTTTTTCGTCGGCCGCGAAAGCCAGAGTGCCCTGCTCGCCGGGTTGCGGGTCGCTCTTCTCTGCATCGAGGCTGACGCCTAGATACCGGCTGACGGTATCCTGCAGGCTATACCCTGACGAAGCGCCGGGTTCGAGGAGATAGGCAGCGAGCTTGGTATCACAGTGTAGACCTTCGATGTCGACGCCGGCATCGAGCCCCGCGCGGAAAAGTACTTTGGCGTCATGGGCAGTCTTTTGCCGGTGAGGATCTTTGAGAGCGCCGGCAAGCTTGGGCATGGCATTGTTAAACGGCAAAATGCGCGCTTCGCCGCCTCCGTCGCTGACCGCGAGCCACTCATCGTTCCAAGCGAGCGCGATCGTCTCGCCCGAACGTAGCTCGCTTTCCGAAGTGAATTCCGAAGTCGAAACGATTTCCAAGCCGGGCGATGCAGCCCCAGCGCCGTGAAATTTAAGTTCTTTAAGACGCTCGTGCAGGCTGCGAAATTCGAGTGAGTGAAAAAGATTGCGCACCGCTTCGTCGTCCCACGCTTCGAGGCGAAGCTTCGCTGGGTCGAGATCGAGCCCAACGTCGTTGAGCAAGCGGCCGAGCTCTCTATTGATCCGAACTTGATCCGCGTGGGATTTGATCGCCTCGCGCAGTTTCGGCGTGAGCTCGTCGGCATGGGCGATCACCTGCTCGATGTCACCGTACTTGTTGATCAGTTGGGCCGCGGTTTTATCGCCGACGCCGGGCACGCCGGGTAAGTTGTCGGCGGTTTCACCCTTGAGCGCAACGAAATCGATCCATTTTTCCGGCGTGACGCCGTAGCGTTCGAGCACGGTCGATGGGTCATAACGGATCACGTCGGAGATGCCGCGGCGGGTCATGATGACGACGACTCCGTCACGCACCAGCTGGAGAATATCGCGGTCGCCGGTGACGATGATTACGTCAAAACCTTCTTCACGTGCGTGCTTGGTCAAGGTCGCGAGGAGATCGTCGGCTTCATAGCCGTCGAGCTCGACCATGGGAATCCGCAAGCTGGCAAGAACTTCTCGGATCAATGGCAATTGTTGTTTGAATAAATCCGGAGTCGCCGCCCGCCCGGCCTTGTATTCCGCGTAACGGTCGAGGCGGAACTGCGGCGCGCCCTTATCGAAACAAACGACCACGCCCTGGGGCCGCTCATCGGCGAGAAGTTTGATCAGCATCGCGGTGAAGCCGTAGACGGCGTTGGTCACTTGCCCCGAAGACGTAACGAGGGTGTCGGGCAAGGCGAAAAAAGCGCGAAATGCCAACGAGTGGCCGTCGAGCAAC
>VBKX01000074.1:13567-15317 GCA_005879435.1 Deltaproteobacteria bacterium | reverse complement strand
ACATGGCGACCTCAAGCACTTAGCGCATGCCGAGATTTTTCAGAAAGCCAGACTTGGCTAACGCCAGGACAAAAGTATTGTCGTAGAAATCCCTCGGATCGGCGTTCTTGGCGTTGGGAAATTCTCTCTCATCGAGATATTCGAACTGCCCTTTGATTGCCTCAGGGCGTACACCCAGGCTCATCGCCCAGTACGGCGCAAACGCCTCGTAGGTGCCGTCGATGGTCGGGCCGTCCTCGATTTTGGCGTATTTGGCGATCGCCTTCTTGGCAACGGCGCTATCCTTGCGCGACAGTACAACGCCTTCGGCGATCGCTTTAAGAAACGCGTAAACATTGTTCGGGTTGTTCTTGAGATACTTTTCCGTTGTGCCGTAGGCGACTTGAAAGGCGGGAATATTGAGCTTACCGATATCGACCAAAAGGTTCAGGCCCGACTCTTTCGCCTTGAGTGTGTTCGGCGCCGAGAGTGTCCCGGCAGCGGTCTTGCCGCCGATGATGGCGCTGAGAATCGCCGGCACGGTCTGGACGTAAAGAATTTGCACGTCCTTGTCCGGCGCCAGACCATTTTTTTTCAGCGCCTCTCGAGTCGCCGTGTCGAGCGCCGCCCGCGGCGTGCTCGCTGCGACCGTCTTGCCTCTTAGTTCTTGAATCGTTTTGATCTCTTTCGCCGCCCAAATCTCGAAAACCAGCTGCTGCATCGTCCCGCCGAAATACTTCACCTGCCCGCCGCGCAGCCGCGCATTGATCAGATCGGGCCCGTCGGTGTAAAAATCCGCCTCTTCCGACACGACGGCCTGAGCGGAAACTTGCGGCGTGAGCAGTTGCAAGGTCGCATTCAAGCCGTATTTCTTGAACAAGCCGGCTTCATAGGCGACCCAGATCGGCGTAAACGCGCCGCTCGGTTGCGCGTAAGTGACAATCACATCCGGTTTCTCAGGCTTGCCACCGACCTCCGCAGCGAAAGCCGGCGTGACCAAACAAATGGTTGCAATCACCCGCATCACGACCGAAGTTAATTTCGCTCTAGCCATCCCCGTTTCCTCCACGATTGTAATCCTCTGTATGGGTTCGAAGAATTCTTCAACTCGAAACCCGAGACTCAAGACTCGAAACTGGCTCCGCGGGCCGCACATCGACGATCTTTAGCTCCACGGTCGAGTTGCCGTTCCACTCATTCTCGCCGAGCCGATAGGCGATATCGATGCTTTCGCCCGGCATGCCTGGATAATCGTCGCCAACGCCGAAGATAACGCCGCTGATAACGCGGCCAGCCTGACGCAGCCGGTAGCGCACCCCGGCGGAAAAAACTTTGCGCTCGCAAACCTGAGCGGCGGAAGTCATGAACAGCGGCTCGGGATTGCCAACCCCAAAAGGTTTAAGAATATCCAGCTCGCGCAACAGTGGATGGCCGATTTGGGCAAAATCCAAGGACCCGTCCACCTCCAACAGGGGCAGGAGGTTTTCGGCTGTAAGCCACTGACTCGCGACGGCTTCGAAGGCTTCGGCAAAACAGTCGAGCTTGTCCGGCGCGATCGACAAGCCGCCGGCAAATTCATGACCGCCGAATTTCTCCAGATGCTCGGCGCAGCGGCGAAATCCATCGACTAAGTGAAAGCCGCGAATGCTGCGCGCCGAGCCTTTGCCTTCGCGGCCGTTGAAACCGATGACGACCGTCGGCCGATAGTACTTCTCGACGATGCGCGAAGCGACGATACCGAGCACGCCGGGATGCCATCCTTCGCCCGCTA
>VBKX01000074.1:0-13401 GCA_005879435.1 Deltaproteobacteria bacterium | reverse complement strand
CGGCAGTAACAGCGCCATCTGGAATGCCCGCGACCTGTTTGAGCGCGACGACTCCCGGTCGGGTAGACGCGCTCAGCTCGACAAGACCGCGGCGCAGCAGCGTGCGATTGACGCCCGTGAGCGGCACCATGTCGGCAATCGTGCCAAGCGTGACAATATCGAGATAGCGCCGGAGGTCAGGCACCGCGCCTTGAAACCAACTCTCGTCGCGCAATTTGGCGCGCAAACCTATGACGAGATAGAACGCCAACCCCGCAGCACAGAGTCCTTTATCGGGAAACAGACAATCCTTGCGATGCGGATTGATCACCGCCACAGCCGCGGGCAACTCTTCCGGCACCTGATGATGATCAACGATGATCACGTCGAGATCGAACTGCCGCGCCGCCGCCACTTCCCGGGCATTGGCGATACCGCAATCGATCGTCACTAACAAATCGACGCCCCGTTCTTTCAGCCGGCGCAGCCCATCGACGTTGAGGCCGTAGCCTTCTTCGATACGGTGCGGCACATAGTAGATCGGCTCCGCGCCGAGCTCGCGCAGAAAGGTCACCAGCACCGACGCGCCGGTGGTGCCGTCTACGTCGTAGTCGCCCCAGACGCCGATTTGCTCGTGGTTGCGAATCGCTTGGATCAGGCGGCGCACCGCCGGCTCCATATCGATCATTTGGAATGGTGAGGGCAAATCTTCGCGCAGGCTCGAAGAGAGATAGCGCCGCGCGGAATCGACTTCGGCATAACCGCGCAGACAGAGGATACGCGCCACCAGCGAGGAAATGCCTAATTGCTCGGCCTGACGCGCAGCGCACGCTTCATCGAATGGTTTCAGTACCCAGCGTTTGGCGAGGTCACTGCGCATCTGAAATAGCGGCAGGATAGTTGGCTTGTCCGACCGCCGCGGACAATGCATGCATCAGGGTCAAGCGCACTAAATGGCTTTCTAGCTGAATTAAATATCGTTGATCACTGTTTCTTTGCCACCGCCCGCTTCTCCCAAAAGAGAACGACGGGACTCGCGATAAAGATCGTCGAATATACGCCTGAGAAAAAACCGACCAACAGAGCAAATGCAAACGGCCGTATCACTCCCCCGCCGAGAAGAAAAAGCGCCAAGAGCACGAGAATGGCCTCGTGTTGATAATAGTCTCCAGGCTCTCCCGTTTAATTTTGCGCATGTTTTCCCGGACTCGATCGCAGATGATAACCGTGTCGTTGACAGAAAATCCGACCACGGTCAGCAGCGCCGCGACGATAGTCAGATCGAACTCGTAGTTGGCGATAATCAGCGCACCGATCGTGACCAAAACGTCATGGACCAAGGCAACCACCGCCCCCAAACCAAACCGGAGCTCAAAACGAAGCCAGATGTAGATCCCCATCATGACGGTCGCCGCGATCACCGACCAAGCCCCTTTCTGACGTAGTTCGGCGCCGACCTTCGGCCCCACCGACTCGATGCGGCGAACTTCAAAACCGTCGCTGCCGAACTGTTTGCTAAGTCTCGCCTTGATCTGTTCGCCGAGCTCGCCGAGCTGCGCCGAGGTTCTCTGCAAACGCACGAGAAATTCGTTTGATCCTTCTTGGCCGAAATCTTGAATCACCGTGTCGCCCGCGCCGAGCTCGCCCAAGGCATTCCGAATCTCCGGGATCGACACCGGCTTGGTAAACTTCAGCTGCGCCACGGTGCCGCCCGCGAAATCGACGCCGAGCAGCGGCCCTTTGGTAAAAAGCAGAACGAGGATCATTAGATTGACTACCGACGAGATCCCGATGGCAATATAACGGTAGCGGGTAAACGGTATCGTGCTGCCCGGCTTGATTAGTTCCATGACGTTTCCTTCAGATGCTGATTTGTTTCAATTTGCCTGTCACGGCCCGATAGTCATAATAAATCCGGGTCATGTAGACGGCCGTGATCACCGTCGTCAAAATACCGATGCAGAGCGTTACCGCGAAGCCTTTGATCGGACCCGTCCCGAACTGAAAGAGAATGACGCCCGAAAGAAAAGTAGTAACGTTGGTGTCAATGATCGCCGGCATGGCGTGTTGAAATCCGGCTTCAACCGCGGAGCGCGGTGTCCGGCCGGATCTTAGCTCTTCACGGATCCGTTCGTTGATGAGCACGTTGGCGTCCACAGCCATACCGGCGATGAGCACGATGCCGGCGATACCGGGCATCGTCAGCACCGCCTTGAAAGCGGCCAGGATCGCCAGCAGGAACAGAATATGAAATAGCAGCGCGACGTCAGCGAGCGCCCCGGCTCCGCGATAGTAAGCGATCATGAATATGATAACCAAGCTGGCGCCGACGACGAACGAGATCACGCCTTGGCGAATCGAATCGCTTCCTAACGAAGGTCCCACGGTCCTCTCTTCAAGGATCTCGACCGGCGCCGGCAACGCACCCGCGCGCAAAACAATCGATAGATCCCGCGCTTCTTTAATATCGAAATTACCGGTAATCGAAGCCCGACCGCCGCCGATCCGTTCCTGGATGACCGGCGCGGAATAGACGCGGTTGTCGAGTACGATGGCCAGCCGACGCTTCACGTTGGCCGCGGTGATCTGCTCAAATAATCGAGCGCCCGCGCCGTTCAGAATCAACTCAACCGAGGCTCCTTGCAGTTGCTGCGCCGGTCGCACGCGCGCGTCCTGAACATATTCACCTGTCATCAACGGGCGCGACTCCAGCACGTAGGCTTGTTTTTCCGTGCCGGCTCCCTCGCCTCGACCGGCATGACCGTAAAGCAATTGTCGCCCAGGTGGCGGGCCGTTTTTGATCGCATCATCAACATTGGCCGTGTCGTCGACAAGCTTGAATTCCAAAAGGGCCGTCTTGCCGATAATCTCCTTGGCGCGTTCCGGATCTTGAATGCCGGGAAGCTGGATCAGGATATTTTCTTGTCCTTCGCGTTGAATAATCGGCTCGCTTACGCCGAATTGATCGATCCGGTTACGAATCGTTTCCAAAGATTGATCGACGGCATAGTCCCGCAGAGAGCGCAGCTCTTCCTTGTTGAGGGTTAAATAAAACTCTGTGCCACCCGCCCCGGTCTGCGGCGTCTTCGCTTCGGCCAGGTAAGCGAAATCGCTTTTCAATATGCCGCGCACCCGCTCGGCGTTCGCCGCCGATACTTTGATCTGGAGCTGGGTGCCCTCGGTTCGTTCCACCGAGACGCCTGAAACGCCTTTCTCGCGTAACGCATTGGTGAGCTCGCCCCTGACCCGCTCCACATTATTTTCGATCGCCTTATCAACCTTCACGCCGAGGACCAGATGGCTTCCACCTTGGAGATCAAGCCCAAGATTGATTCGATCCGTCGGTAAAAAACTGGCCCACCAGGAAGGCAATGGGCTCACGAAGGTTGGCAGCAGATAGATGATCGCCGCCAAGATGGCAATGCCAAAGAGACTCACCCGCGTCAAAACGCTTTGCCGCATTCCCTAGTCCTTTCCTTCTTTCACTGAAGATTTCTCGCCGGTGAGCACGGCCGAGATCTGCGGACGGTGCACACGGATTCGCACGTTAGGCGCTACCTCCAACGTCACCACCGTTTCCTTTAAGTCGATCACCTTACCGTAAATTCCGCCCGAGGTCATCACCTCGTCGTTCTTTTTCAACTTGTTCAGCATCTCCTGGTGTTCTTTCCCTTTTTTCTGCTGCGGGCGAATTACCATAAAGTACATGATGACGAAAATCAGCGCGAAGGGAATCAGCGTCATCATTGGGCCCGGGCCACCCACTCCGGGCGCGCTTTGCGCGTATGCGATATCGAACATGCTTCCTCCTAAATCTTTTACCTCACGCGGCTTCGTCCGGCTGCCAGAGTTGTGCCCAGGCCTCGGTGCGGCCAGCGCGAATCGCTTCCCGACAGTTATCCATGAGCCGGTGGTAAAAGTAAAGATTGTGCAGACTATTTAGCTGCGCCGAGAGAATTTCTCCGGCCATGTACAAATGGCGTAAATAGGCGCGGGAAAAATTGCCGCATGCATAGCAACTACAGGCATCGTCGAGCGGACGCGGGTCACTGGTGAATTCGGAGCGTTTGATATTCAGCTTGCCTTTCGACGTGTAGAGCGTGCCGTTGCGCGCGTTGCGCGTCGGAATCACGCAGTCGAACATATCGTAGCCGGCGCGCACAGCGGCGATGATGTCCTGTGGCCGGCCGACGCCCATGAGATAACGCGGCCGATCAGCAGGCAACAAATCAACTGTTAAACGGCCGATCGCGTTGAGCTGCGATTCTCCTTCGCCGACGCCCAATCCACCGACGGCAAACCCCTCGAATGGCAGCGGCGTCATTTCTTCAACGCAAGCCCGGCGCAAATCCTCGAACAAGCCGCCTTGAATGATACCGAACATGAGTTGATCGCTCCTGCTGCGGGCGTGCAAGCAACGCTTGGCCCAACGAATCGTCCGTTCGGTGGAGCCGTGCACATAATCACGCGCCGCGCCGGCGGCAATACATTCATCGAGCGTCATGGCGATATCGCCGGCCAGCGACTCTTGGATCTCCACCGCCTTTTCCGGCGTAAGCAGGTGCGACGAACCGTCCAAATGCGATTGAAACCGCACGCCCTCTTCGGTAATTTTGCGCATCGCGCTCAAACTGAAAACCTGATAGCCGCCGCTGTCGGTCAGAATCGGCCCGTCCCAACCCATGAAGCGATGCAAACCGCCCAATTGGCGGATCAAATCGTGGCCCGGCCGCAGATAGAGATGATAGGTATTGCCGAGCAAAATTTGACAACCGATCTCGCGCAAATCCCGCGGCAACACCGCCTTGACCGTGCCTTGTGTGCCGACCGGCATAAAGCAAGGCGTGTCGATCTCGCCGTGCGCCGTCGTCAGGCGGCCAAGGCGCGCATTCGTACATGGGTCGTTCTTGATGACGGTGAAATGGCTGGACATGATTCAATTTTGGATTAGAGATTTGGGGGGTTCGATTTCCGGACTTCTTGAATCTAAAATCGGCAATCCAAAATTTCAAAGTATTAGCATCGCGTCGCCATAACTATAAAATCGATATTTCCGCTCGATCGCCTCACGATACGCGCGGCGGATAAGATCCAAACCGGCAAATGCCCCAACAAGGATCAGCGGCGTCGAGGCGGGTAGATGAAAATTCGTGACCAATGCGTCGACAACGTAAAATTTATCCCCCGGGCGGAGATAGAGACGCGCGATACCTTCGTCAGTCATGATCCGGCCTCTTTGGCGCGCGACCCACTCAAGCGTGCGTGTGCTGGTCGACCCAACGGCTATGACGCGACGACCCGCCAGTTTTGCACGATTGATTTTCTCTGCCGCTTGCGAATTGAGCCTATATCGCTCGCCCTCCATCCGATGATTTTCGATGTCGGCATCGCGCACCGGTTGAAAGGTACCCGGCCCGACATGCAGGGTCAACTGCGCGCGCTCGACGCCCCGCGCTGCCAGGTCGGCAAACAATTCCGGCGTGAAGTGAAATCCCGCGGTCGGCGCCGCAACCGCGCCCGGATTGACGGCATAAACGGTCTGATAGCGGGCACGGTCCAACGCCTCCGCCTCGCGGTCACGGCGCACGTAAGGCGGCAAAGGCGGTTCACCGAGTTTTTCGAGTTGCGTATTGAAGTCGCCGTTATAATTAAACTCAAGACCGAAACGTCCACGTCCCATATCCCCGATGACTTCGGCAGTCATGCCGTCGCCGAAACGCAACTCGCTACCGACCGGCGGCTTTTTGCCGGCGTCGACCAGCGCGATCCATAAATTTCGACTCCCCTCAATAAAGCGCTCGAGCAACAGCACTTCCACCTGGCCACCGCTCGGCTTCATGCCACGTAGCCGAGCCGGGAAGACTTTCGTATCGTTCAAGACAAGCACATCACCGGCGTCTAAAAACTCGCCCAGCGCCGAAAAAACACTATGAATGATCTCGCCGGTTCGGCGACGAATCACCAGCAGACGCGACGCCGCACGCTCGCGGCTCGGATATGCCGCGATGAGCGCTTCGGGCAATACGTAATCAAATTCCTTGAGATCCATGCAGTTAAAAGAATGTAGGGGCACGGCATGCCGTGCCCCTACCCGTTCAACGACCGGTGAAATTGAAGCGGCAGGTTGCTTAGCGCTACTCTAACCTTGATCGGATTTCTTAAGGAACGGCGTCAGCAAATCGATCGGCACCGGAAAGATCGTCGTTGAATTCTTTTCCGACGCGACCTCGACGAGACTCTGCAGAAACCGCAGTTGTAATGCCATCGGTTGTTTGCCGATGACCTCGGCCGCATCCGCCAACTTTTGCGAGGCTTGGAATTCGCCGTCGGCATGAATCACTTTGGCGCGCCGCTCGCGCTCGGCTTCGGCCTGTTTAGCCATGGCCCGCTGCATTTCCTGCGGCAGGTCGATATGCTTGAGCTCGACCAGGACAACCTTAATACCCCACGGATCGGTTTGCTGATCGAGGATTTCCTGGATCCGGCTGTTTATCCGTTCGCGCTCCGACAAGAGCTCGTCTAACTCGGCCTGACCGCACACGCTGCGTAGCGTCACCTGCGCCAGCTGCGACGTCGCGAAGAGGTAATTCTCCACTTCGACGACGGCTTTATTCGGATCGAGAACACGAAAGTATAAAACTGCATTGACCTTGACCGAAACGTTATCGCGTGTAATCACGTCTTGCGGAGGGATATCCATCGTTACCGTGCGCATGTCCATTTTGACCATCTTTTCTACGCCCGGAATGATGTAGGTAATGCCCGGGCCGCGCGCTCCCACCATCCGGCCGAGCCGAAAGACCACTGCCCGTTCGTATTCTTTTAGGATCTTGATGCCGCTGATCACGAGCGCAACGACGATGACAAAGAAAGTTGCAAACGGGCCAAATCCAAACATGCCTGCCTCCTCCTAGCTCTTCACGTTGCCCTCGGATACCCGCGTTACCTTAAGTCGCATTCCGTCGTACCCCACGACTCGAACTCTTTCGCCGATCTCGATGGCGCCGTCAGCCTCAGCGCTCCAATGCTCGCCGTGCACAAATATTCTCCCCGTGGGCGCAAGTTTGCTGCGCGCCTCGCCGATCTCGCCGATCAGCCCCTCTTTGCCGAGCGTCGGCTTGGCTTTTTGCGAACGAAATACCAGATAACTTATCGCCAGCACGAAGCTCCCAACCGTCGCGACAGCGGTAAAGACGATCGAGCGATCGACGCCAAAATCAGCGGCCGGCGTATCGAAAAGCAAAAGCGAACCGAGACCGAGTGAAATGATGCCGCCGATGCCTAAAACCCCAAAGCTTGGAAAGAATGCTTCGCCGACCAGCAGCGCCAAGCCGAGAAGCACCAAAACGAGCCCGGTATGATTGATCGGCAGCACCTGCAAAGAAGCGAACGCGAGCAATAGACAAATCGCCCCGGCGACGCCCGGAAAGATCACGCCGGGATGCGCGAACTCCATATACAACCCAAGAAATCCCGCCATCATCAAGAGGTAAGCAATATTCGGATCGGCGATGGCGTTGAGCACCTTTTGTTTCAGGCTCATGTCATAGCGCGCGACGCGCGCGTTTTTAACCGCCAGCGCGGTCTGGCGTCCGTTGAGATCTACTTTACGTCCATCCGCCTGTTTCAACAGATCGTCGATGTCCGTGGCGACGATGTCGATTACGTTTTTCTTGAGCGCTTCTTTCTCGGTGATCGCCACGCTCTTGCGCACCGCTTGGATCGCCCACTCGGCATTGCGGCCGCGCTTTTGCGCGATGCTCTCGCTGAAAGAAGCGGTGAAGTTCTCGATCTTTTCGCCCATCACGCCTTTGACTTCCTGGCCGCCGCCGGCAACCGGATGGGCCGCGCCGATATTAGTTCCCGGCGCCATCGCCGCGATATGAGCGGCCAGAGTGATAAAAACACCCGCCGAACCGGCGCCGGCGCCGCTTGGCGAGACGTACACCATTACCGGCACTTCGGCGCCGAGCATTTCTTTGACGATCGTTCGAGTCGAATTCAACAGCCCGCCCGGCGTGTCGAGCTGTATGATCAAAGCCCGCGCGCCGTTGGACTTCGCGCGAGAGATGCTTTCGCGGATGAAATCGTCCACTGCCGGATTGATACTGCCGTCGATGGAAATCACATCGACATGCGGCGCAGACGTATCTTGTGACTGCGCCATGACCGCGAGGCTCGCGGCCAACAACGAAATGAAGCAAACGAGTCTAACCGTTTTCACCGCGCATCTCTTTGATGACCTTCTTAATGTCTTCCCATACCAATTTTTTGTCCGCCGGGTTGCGCAGCAGATAGGCCGGATGAAACGTTGGCATGAGTTTGATGCCGTGGTAGCTGCGCCAGTTGCCGCGCAGTTTGGTAATCGGCGCTTTGCTTTGGAGCAGCGTCTGGACGGCGAATTTCCCCAGGCCGACGATAATCTTGGGGCGGATTAAATCGATCTGTTTTTTGAGAAACGGCTCGCACGCCGCTACCTCGTCGGGCTCAGGATTGCGATTTTCCGGGGGGCGGCATTTAACGACGTTGGCAATATAAACATCTTCGCGCTTGAGACCCATTCCCTTGGTGATAATGTCGGTCAGCAGCTGACCGGCGCGCCCGACGAACGGCTCGCCCTGAAGATCTTCATCGCGCCCTGGACCTTCGCCCACAAACATCAACGCAGCGTGCGGATTGCCCACGCCGAACACCAAGTTCGTCCGGCCCGAGCACAGCTTGCAACGCCGGCAATCACCGATGGCGGCGCGCAGCTCCTCGAGGCTTTGGGTCTGGAGCGCCGCCGAGTTTTCCGCGAATAAATCGTCCACAGTGCCACCCAGCAAATTGTCTTTCCCGGCAAGAGCCGGCTTTACTTCGAGCGGTGTTCCCTTAGCCAGCGTCCGAATTCCAACGCGCTGCCGCCGTTCCAAATGACGGCGCAACGATGTCGCTAATATTGCCAATTCTTCGCGATCGCTATTTTCCGGCACGTCGCATCGGACCTTTCACCGGCGGATCTTACCACCGGAGTATAACCAGCCGCAATAACGCGAGACGCGGGAGAAGATTCTCGGGAAAATTCAATCGAGCCGTCTTAACTGCGCCAGGTAGGCGGAGCGCAGTTGAGCGAAGAACGCGAGCGCTTCCGGCCACAAGTAATCCGGATAGGTGTAAGCCAAACCGTGAAAACCGCGGTCGTAAAACATTAAGGTCGCTTCGGCGTAGATGCCAGAACGTAAATAGAGCCGTTGGCCGGCATTTTTGGTTGACGCGAGCACTACTTTGTACGCGTCAATGTAGCCCGGGTCGAGATTGACGCGCCGGCCTCCGGAAGTCGGCGCCCGATAGCGATCTTCTATTTGTTGCGTTCGCAGTTTGACGGTGGCCAGATCTTCAGCCGATGCCAAGCGGGAGAAGGAAATAAAGCGACGCAGCAACTCCGAACCCATTTCCCCCTCGTAATATTGGGATGCGACCCAAGGCACCACTTCGCTTCTGCCATCGATCTCACCCAGCACCTCAACAAGATCGTTTTCTACGCCTGCGAGGATCTCACGGCTGGATGAGAGCAGGGCGGCGAAATATTTCGTCGCCCTGGGCTCTCTGGGAGTGCCCATTTCAGCGACGGCTCTTCAAAGCGAGATAATGATCGAAGACACGATCGGCGAGATCGTCCTTGCTCATGAGCGGCAGCGAGCGAATCGCCCCTGTGCGATCGACGATGGTCGCGATGTTGGTATCGCCGTCAAAGCCGCTTCCTTCCTCCGCGACGTTGTTGGCGATCACCATGTCGAGATTTTTCTCGCGTAATTTTTTTTGCGCGTTGGCCGTTAAATCCTCGGTCTCGGCGGCAAAGCCCACAAGCCACTTGCCATCCTTGCTTTGCCCCAGTTCCTTGAGAATATCGGGATTCGGTTCAAGGCGCAGCTCGACGGCACCATGACTGCGCTTGATTTTTTTCTCGGCGGCCATGACAGGACGATAGTCGGCGACCGCAGCCGCCATGATCACCGCGGTACAATTTGGATACTCCCTAAGAACAGCTTCGCGCATTTCGGCAGCCGTAGTCACAGCGACTACCCGCGCACCTATAGGTGGCTCCAGAGCAGTCGGACCGGTAACCAGGGTCACATCTGCGCCACGGCGTAACGCCGCGCGCACCAACGCATAGCCCATTTTTCCCGAGGAACGGTTGGATATATAGCGCACCGGGTCGAGCGGCTCTCGATTGGGACCTGCAGTAATCAAAACCCTTTCAGTGCTAAGATCTTTTTTCTTGAGTAAACGCTCGATCTCTTCGGCGATCTTTTCCGCATCAGGCAGCCGGCCTTTGCCCTCGTAACCGCAAGCCAGGAATCCTTCTGCCGGTTCCATGGTGTGATATCCGATCCGTCGAAGCTTGCGCAGGTTTTCCTGCAGGATCGGATTGTCGTACATGTGCACGTTCATCGCCGGTACTATCAGGACCGGCGCCTTAGTAGCCATCAGCACAGTCGTCAATAAGTCGTCGGCGATGCCGTTGGAAATCTTGCCGATCACATTGGCGGTAGCGGGGGCGATCACAAATAGATCAGCGGCATCGGCCAAATTGATATGTCCGATCTCGGATTCTTGGGTGAGGTTAAAGGTCTCCGTGGCAACGGGATTGCCGGAAAGTGTTTGAAACGTCAATGGCGTGACAAATTCCATCGCCCCGCGGGTCATAATGATTTGCACTTTGAACCCGGTTCGGACCAAGATTCTGACGAGTTCAACCGCCTTGTAACAGGCGATTCCGCCACTGACGCCCAGGACCACCACACGCTGTTTTTCGGCGCTGCTCACGTTTCAAAAATAGCCGATCTCCAATGGGGGTGCAAACTACTACTTTCCCGGCAAATCTTGCACACCGGTTAAGAGTCGATTTGCCGTGAATTTGTCACGAATGCGCCATTGTGTCATCGGGACCTCTCTCTTGAAAGGGATATCGGGTTGTCGTCTATCCAAGCAAGTTCCTTGATTTGCTAATCCTTTAGAATAGACTAACTTACTTCAGCCTGTGGCACGGTTTTGGCTGCAATCGCGATATATTTCCCCGCTGATTAAGTCCGAGTTGGCTTGACCCTGATGGGGAGTTCATGTAAGTCACAACCAACAAGAAGAAGGAGCTAGTGATGAACAGAGATGATGAGCAGTGGGGTCGACGTTTCCTAAAGGTAGGCGCACTCGTTACCGTGCTCGCCACGGGATTGATGGCGACAAGCACGGTCAATGCCGACGAGAGCCCGGCTGCCAACGATGGCACAACGATTTCGGACCAGCCGGAACAAATACTCGTGCTTACTCAAGCGGATACTCGGCCAAGCGTCGGCGCGGCGACGATCAACGCGACTGGCATGGCAGCCGCAGCCGCTGCCGGAGAAGACTTCGACGAGGATCCTTTTGAAGGGTTCAACGAGAAAATGTTTTGGTTCAATCGCGAAGTTCTCGATCGCTATCTTTTGAAGCCGCTCGCCACGGGATGGGATTTTGTATTGCCCGACCCCGTGCAGCGTGGCGTGCACAACTTTTTTGACAATCTCGCCGTGGTTCGACGCGTCGTCAACAACGGTTTACAGCTCAAACTGACCGGCGCGGCTGGTGGGCTTCCTCGACGTTGCCAAGGATGCTTTCGGCATCGAGCAAAAAGACGAAGACACGGAACAGACCTTTGGCGTCTGGGGGATGGGGCCCGG
The DNA here is from genome assembly GCA_005879435.1 of Deltaproteobacteria bacterium. Lineage (GTDB taxonomy): Bacteria > Desulfobacterota > Binatia > UBA9968 > UBA9968 > DP-20. The sequence goes on along the minus strand of VBKX01000074.1, from coordinate 1,726 downwards.
TCCATACTTGGTTTTGCCTTTTCTCCCACCGCTAACGATCCGTGACGGCGTGGGTTATGCCTTCGACGCTGCCATGACTCCGTATACGTATTTCATCCCTTGGTGGGGCACCGTCGCGGGGACAGCGACCAATACGGTCAATGAGAGATCGTTGAATCTGGATCGTTTTGAGCGGGTGGCCGAATCGACGGTCGACCTCTACGGTGCGGTTCGCAACGGTTACCTCCAACGGCGCGCCGCAGCGATTAAACAGTAATCAGCAATTAAATTTACCTTCGCTTTTTCCATCCAACGCGGAAGGTTGGCCATGCGCCGGCCTTCCGCGTTGTCATTCCCGGTTATCAGAGACTTTAGAATTCCACCCACGTCAATTTTGAGTAGTTCGCTATTGACAACAATGAAGTCGTTCATTATGAAATAAAAACCGACCACAAGATTATCAACACTCGCAACGGAACCCATTGAGGGAGCATCGAAAAACCAAAATGCCAAGGGGAAAGAAGAAAAGCGCCGGCCGCGCCGCCAAAGACCGGACTCATGACTACATCGATGATGGCACGCACGATGAGTCGGAAGACGAAGATCTACCAAGTGACGAAGCCGGACGCCGCAAAATAAAGAAAAACTACGAAGAACTTCTCGGTATCCGCATCGAAAAACTTCGCGGCCGAGTGCTCAACCGCGAGAAGATCAACAAGAGCATCGACGGCCTGTACTTCATCTGCTTCGAGTGCAAAAAAATCTGCCACAACCTCGATGAAGGGTGGATGGAAGAAGCCGCTACGCTCAACAACTATTGCGGCGGCTGCGCCAAAGCGAAGGGCATCCACAGCAGCGCGGCTTAAACCTCGATCTTAAGCCGACGCAAAATTTCCATCAGGTCACCAGGCAATGCCGCTTCGACCGTGACGATGCGGCCGTCGTCTGGATGGCAAAATACCAAGCGGCAGGCATGCAAAAAATGGCGCTGCATCTCGAACGTATTTGATTGATCCCCACCATAGAGCCCGTCGGCGACGATCGGATGACCGATGGCGGCCAAATGAACTCGAATTTGATGCATCACGCCGGTTTCCATGTCGATATCCAACAAACTAAGTCCCCGTGCCTGTCCGATTCTTTGGTATCTCGTCACTGCATTCCAAACTCGTTGATTTTTTGCTCCGTCTGATTCCGTGATCGCGCGCATCCGACGTCTATCGCGCGTGTCATGCGCCAGCGGTAAATCGATATGACCCTGCGTGTTGGTGGATCCCCAAACAAGCGCCCAATAATTCTTTCTAATTTCTTTTCGGCGAAGCTGCTGCCGTAGCCCTTCGAAAGCGGTTGGCGTTTTCGCGATGAGCACAAGGCCCGAGGTTTCCCGATCGAGCCGGTGTATGATGCCGGGCTCCCAACGATTCCTTCCCACCGCGAGCAGTGCGGCATGATTTGATACGATGAAGTTTGCCAATGTATCAGTGTCTCGACCGGAAAAACCATGGGTCGGCATACCGGCAGGTTTGTCGAGGATCAAAATCGACGAATCCTCGGAGACGACCCGGACTTTGAGCTCCGGATTGGGTAGCGGATTGACGGCCAACCAGGCTTCGGGACCGTTGAAAACCAACGTATCGCCGGCGCCCAACCGGTCGCCTTTCCTGGTCACGCGGTCATTCACGGAAAATAGTCGGTCGCGGATCGCGCCATCGATTTCCCGCCGCGAGAGATGCGGTAAGCATTCACG
>VBKX01000496.1 GCA_005879435.1 Deltaproteobacteria bacterium | reverse complement strand
GGGCTGGTAGGGGCACGATCCTTGGTTGCCACTTTCACCGCACCAGGACTGAGAACCTCAAAGCCTTTCTCAGCAAGCCTCAAGCGAGCTTGATAGGCGAGAACATCTCCTACAGTCATGTTGGGCAAACCTACGGAATACTTATCTGCGCTGCTGCCGCGCTCCGCCGCGGCAGCACGTTGGTAGGGCGGAAGCACCGCGATTCGGCGAACGTTCTGAGGCAGAGGAGTGACAACTGCTGGCGCGCATGCGACTACTCCGAGCAATGTCGCGATAAGTTCGATTCTGATAATCACGTTTGCGCTTACCTGTATTCTCATCTTCGACTAGGAGTGCTTTCAGCTTCAGCCACAGGATTCAAGACTAGTGAATCAGTCAGACGGTTCACCCTTCCTCTGATTCCACAATGCGGCGTGCGCCCAGAAAATGTTTAACGTACCACGGCTGATTCAGATCCGTGATGATGACGAATCCGGCTAACAGGTCACCTGTTCGCAGGTTCTCGACCGCGATGTCTTGCCCCGAGTGAAATTGCTCGCGGGAAGTCCGTGGCATCTCTATGTTTAACTTAGCAAAAAGCGCTTTGACCAAACCGGAGCAATCCATCCCGCTGCGCTCCGACATCCCTCCCCACCGGTAGGGCAATCCGAGAAAATGTCGTGCCGCGCTCGCCAATTTATCGCGAAGCGGTTGCCGAACAGGAATCGATTCGTCGGCGAAGTTCATGCCCTTTGAGGCGAGCAACAAACTCAAGAGCAAAAATAAAATGATCGCTTGTTTTTCCATTTCAAATCTCCACAGGTGGGAATTCGTGCACAGCCGGCGATCCGAAGAACAAGAGACCTATACAAAGAATGACCCATATCAACTTAGATTTCATGTTCGTCGCCCCTTTCGTTTATTAAAAACGCGTCGCTCCCACGTTGGGCAGTTTCTGAGGCCGATGCCTGCTCGTCAGCGCACTCATTACACAGACGACATAAACGCCGATTCAGAAAATGGCCGGCGGCCAAAACCAGAGTTCCAGAGATAACAATTGGAGTTTCGTATAGCTCGTCAATCCCAAGCCATCCGATGCTGATCAACGCCACGGCCGAGACGAGGAAGACAAAAATATGAAATCGACGATGGTATCGGAATCCCCAACTGAAGCTGCTTACGGCGATAATGATCGACGTCGCGACAAATATCTTTTCTATGCCGTCACCCACGAAAAAACCCAAACCTAAAAGCGGCAACACTCCAACGAGCAGCGGCAGGACCGCACACTGAATGGCGCAGGCCATCGAGACCGTGGTGCCCAGCGAGTCGATCCACGAGCGAGGCGCCACGGCAGAGACATTTCTATCCATGAACATTCCTCCAATCGGCTCAGAGCCGACGGATGTAGAACGGGCCGCGGCGGACGTGCGAATGTCCGAGTTGGCTCTGTCCTCTCAACAATTAACTAAAAAGGGAGAAACGAAGATCAGACTACAGAACTGGCGGCGCCCGAATGGATTGAAAGCTGATCCCAGCTTTCGAAACGATCTGTGGCTCGAAAGGTTCGTTCAGAACAAACGGTAACGGAGCTGCCCAATGCACCGCGACGGCAGTGACACCCATTTGTGCGCGGGTACCATGGAGACAGCTACACTCATTACTGAGGTGGGAGCTTGCGGCCGTCGCGGAGTGAAAATGGAGCGGAAGGAAAAAAACAAACACAAGAGCCAGCGCGCTGATAATCTGCCGGCCCTTGAGCGTTTTTCTCATCCCCGGAAAATACATGGCATCGAACCTAAACAATGTCGTACTTGATGTCAACCAGTCTCACGCCCTCGAATCGCGCAACAATCTGTTATTCAATGTGATGCGACGATCAAGCTTGGTCAGGGCAAGAACAAGGTCACCGCTGGCAGCTTTGGCACAAGCCTATAAACCGCAGATCGTGCCGTGTGATTTTGAAATGAAACCGTCTTCGTATCAGTTTCTCTAATTCTTCCGATGGTGATGGTGACCAGGGTAGTCATCTGATAATTCGAAACTCTGGCTCCCCGCGACATGCAAATTAGCGAGTTGTTCCAACGTTCCATAGCCTGCCCTGAGTCTATCGAAGGGTTCCATCGCTTCGCTCCGTTCCAGTCGTTCAACCGGATCGGTGACGGCCCGAGACTTTTGTATCGAAACGAAAGGCAATGAGCTTTCTCGATTTTCCTAGTTCTCCGCGCTTTTGAATTTCACCCTTGAGCATTGAACTTGGAACCTTGAACAATTTTTAACAGCCGTGGCATGTCGATCGGTCAGGCTCTTCTGCCAATCTTCGGGCGGCGCGTCTATTTTTTCCATTTACGCACCGGATTCGCACGTGATATTAGAATCGATCATTTGCCGCATGAGACCCTATCGGCTATCGAACGAGAAACGTTTGCTTGAATGATTTTCACGCAGGGTCAATAAAAGTGGATAAAAGCAGATCGATAACACAAACGGCTTTGATCTGCGGATTGTTACTTCTCGCGTCGGTGTATGGTTGCGCCGGCTCGCAAGCGGCGCAGCAAATCCAAGAGGGCAGACGTGCGCTTCTCACCGGTAGTCCGGAAATCGCTGTTCAACATTTCGAGCAGGCCGCGGCGCTCGACAGCAAAAACAGCGGCTCGCCGCTGCAAGAAAGCGCTTGGACCTACCTCGGGCGCGCCTACTACGGGGCAATGAAATATTCGCTCGCTCGCCAAGCCCTGGATCGCGCTCTCGCACAAAACAAGGACGACGACATCGCTCGGCTCTACGTGGGCCTCATCGGCGCGCGCGAGCAGATGAATGAATCCAGCCGCAAACAGATTCAAGCGGGGCTGCAGGGAGTCTACGACCGCATCGAGTACATCAAACGCTTCACTTTCGCGGGTGAATTTTGGGATCCGTCAGGCCAGCTGAGCGCGGAGCTGTTGGCATTGATCAAAACGGTTTCCGCGCCCCAGATGGACTGGAGTAGCGCAATTCCTCGAATCGAGCAGTTGGGTCTCAAAATCGAAAACGAAGTTGACCAGGCCCAGCGCGACGAATTGAACCGCTACCGTGGCGGG
>VBKX01000497.1 GCA_005879435.1 Deltaproteobacteria bacterium | reverse complement strand
AGGTTTGGGCGCAACGGGAAAATAATACGCTCGCCGATGCGCCCGGCTGGCAGGTGCGCGTGGTACCCAATAAGTATCCGGCGCTCGAAAACCGAGGCGACTGGATGGCTGTAAAAAATGGCATTTATGAATCGTCGAATGGTCTAGGCGTGCATGAGGTGATCATCGAGAGTCCCGATCATGCGATCAACATGGGCACGCTCGGCCTAGACCAATTCGCCAAGGTCTTGCGTGCCTATCGAGAGCGCATGCGCGCGCTCCGAGCCGATTCACGGTGGCGCTACCTGATGCTCTATAAAAACCAAGGCGAGCCTGCCGGCGCAACCTTGGAACATGTCCACTCGCAACTTGTAGCGTTGCCGTCCGTTCCGCGCGAAGCTGCTGACGAACTCAACGGCACAGAAAAGCATTACGACTCGACGGGTAGCTGCGTCTATTGCGACATTGTTCAGCGTGAAGTTGAGTCCGGCGAGCGGCTCGTGTCGAACACGGAGCGCTTCGTTGCGCTTTGTCCCTTCGCGCCGCGATTCGGTTACGAAATCTGGATCCTGCCCAAGAATCACGCGGCGGCCTTTGAGCAAAACACGGAGGAAGATATCCTGGCGCTGGCTCATGCCCTCAAGGATTCCATCGCGAGACTAAACCGCGTGCTCAACGACCCGCCGTTCAATTACTTCATCCACTCAGCGCCTTCTCCAGAGCTTGCGAGACCGCATTATCACTGGCACATCGAGATCATGCCGCAGCTCACGCGAGCGGCAGGTTTTGAGTGGGGCTCGGGGATGTTTATGAATTCGATCGCGCCCGAAGATGCCGCCAGGTCATTGCGCAATGCGACGATTTAAGTTTTCGACCGGTTGGGCTTCGCGCGCTTGTCTTTGCTGGTAGAGCAGCAAGGACGCAGCGAGCGCGCAACATAGTCCGGATACGGCAATCGCCTTCGGTGTCCCGATGACATGGGCGACGCTGCCGATAAAAAGCGTGCCGAACGACCAAAGTCCTTTGTCCATAAAGAACAAGCTTAGTATTCGCCCCAATAACTCCGGTGGTGTTTCCGTTTGCACGACGGTGTTGGCCACCGCTCGAATGGCGATGTTGCTCGCGCCGACAAGCATCAAGAAAAGCATCGATAGCGGTAGAGACCGAGAAAACGAGAACAAGATCAAAAATAGGGAAAAAGCATAAACGCTCATGGCAACGAAGTGCGTACGGCGGCGCAGCCGGGTCAACGAAGCAATACCGACACCGGAAATCACCGCGCCGATCCCCGGCGCGGCGAGCAGCAGGCCGAAAGTCGAGGGGCCGGCGTGCAACACGTCGGTGGCGAACACGGGGAGAAAACGCGTGTAAGGCGTGCCCACGAGGGCGACGCCGTAGGTCAGCAGGATGATCGAAAACAAGCGCCGTTGACCGCGCAGAAATTGATAACCGTCCGTGACCTCTTGCCAAAATGGTGCTTCGTCCTTCGTCTTGACTCGAAGCGTCGGGATCTCCATCACGACGAGCGTGGCGATGATCGTTAAAAAGCTCACTGCGTTGACGAATAAGCAGCCGGCGACGCCGATCATGCCGATCAGCACGCCGCCGATCGACGGACCAATGATCTTTGCCAGATTAGCCATCGAGGAATTAAGCGCGATGGCGTTCATGAGATCTTCGCGTGGCACCAAATTGTTAATCAACGAGTGCCGCGCGGTTTGATTCACCGTATTCACCGTACCCAAGAACAACACGAGAACGATCACGTGCCAGAATTGGATCGTTTCGAAATAGACGAGCGCCCAAAAAATAAACGCCTGCGCCATGGCTGAAATTTGCGTCGAGAGCAGCAGCCGGCGTCGCTCGACGCGGTCCACGATCGCGCCGCCGACGGCGCCCAAGAGCAGGCGCGGCAGCGCTTGGCAAAAACCGACCACGCCGAGTAGGAACGGCGAGCCGGTCAACGTCCACACCAACCAGCTCTGCGCCATGGCTTGGATGAAATCACCCATTTGCGACAGGCTGGTGCCAAAAAACAGCAGACGAAAGTTGCGGTGTCGCAGCGAATTGAGCGTGCGCGAAAGATTGACCGACCCTCGGTCGATGAGGGCCATTATTCGACCGTCACACTCTTGGCGAGATTACGCGGTTGATCGACGTCGGTGCCCCGGTGCACGGCGATATAGTAGGCCAGCAGTTGGAGCGGAATAGTCATCACGATCGGCGTGAGGTAGTGCGAAGCTTTGGGCAAGGTCAAGACCCGGTGACCGGACATTTCTTTGGTGGTTTTGGCGTCGTCGGTGAGTACGACGATGCGACCGCCGCGCGACTCTACCTCTTTTAGATTGCTAACGGTCTTTTCAAAATAGCGATCGCGCGGCGCTAGCACGACCACCGGCATCTTCTCGTCAATCAACGCGATCGGGCCGTGTTTCATCTCGCCGGCGGGGTAGCCTTCGGCGTGAATATAGGAAATCTCTTTTAGCTTGAGCGCACCTTCAAGCGCGATCGGATAGTTGATGCCGCGGCCGAGGTAGAGAAAATCCTGAACATGCATCAGCTCCCGCGCCAGTTCCTTTACTTCGTTCTCGATCTCCAGAGTTTTTTCGATCCAGCTCGGCAGATGCATCAGATCGCGCAATAGGTTGCGCGCTTCCGCCGCGCTGAGCTTGCCGTTGAGCCGCCCCAGGGCGACCGCCAGCAAATAAAGCGCGGTCAATTGAGTCGTGAATGCCTTGGTGCTCGCCACACTGATCTCCGGTCCGGCATGGGTGTAGAGAACACCGTGGGATTTGCGCGGGATCGAAGAGTCGATGACATTACAGATGGAGAGAATTTTG
>VBKX01000495.1 GCA_005879435.1 Deltaproteobacteria bacterium | reverse complement strand
CCTACAGTGAAGTCCGACAGCCCCGTGATATTTCCTCCCGGCCGCGCCAGGCTCGTGACAAGTCCAGTCCCCACCGGATCGCCACTTTGCATGACGATCGGAATCGTCTTGGTCGCGCTCTTAGCAGCATGGGCCGCAGGTGCCCCCGCCGCAACGAGGATGTCTACGTTAAGACGGACCAGTTCGGCCACGAGTTCGGGCAGCCGTTCAAATTTCCCATCCGCAAAGCGGTACTCAATGATGATGTTCTTCCCCTCTACATAACCAAGGTCACGTAGCCCTTGCTGAAACGCAGCTAGACGGTTCTTTTGACGTTCACTCAAAGCGGTCGTCAAATAGCCTATCCGAAAAACTCTCGCCGCCTGCTGCGCGTCGGCCGGATAGATCGTAGTTAGAATGACCGTTGCGAGTATGCACCAAAGAAATTTCGCCTGCATCGGGGCCTCCAAAACTGAAAAAAGCTATCCAGAAAAGAACTAATCGGGCGGCCAAGCAATTGATCAAGTTAATGCCCAACGAGGTCCGCCTGGCGGGTCAGTGAACTTTTACCTTCTTTCACCGCTACGTTATACCTGTCAAGTCTCGCATTCGCGGCTTCGAATCTCGGAAAAACCCAAAACCCGAAACCTCAAATTCAAAAGAGTTTTGTTTTGCCTACAGCCTTATTGGCAAGCGTTATGCCAGCCTTAGGCGAATGGAGGAGCCAACGAAAGATATTATAGTAACGGTGAAACTTTGCGGATCGGCGCTGCGCGCAAATAAAAAACAATATTGAGGTGTCGCTAATTTGATACGCCCGTATCAAATTTGATGCACGACATATGATGAAGGTTCAACGCGTTCAAGCCGTTCAACCGCATCCGTTCAATGAGTGGAACCACTTGAACCGTTTCCACAGCTTGAACGGCTACGGGTCAGGTCACTTGAAAAAAATCTCACGGAACTCTTCGACGTACTTGGCGTAGCTGTCGCCCCAGCGCGGGTCAGCGGGGAAGAGTTTGGTTCCTTCTTTTAACTCCGAAGTGACATCGCCGCGGTCGGGGATGCGGTTGAAGTTGCGGATGAGCTCTTGGCCTTCCTTCGACAAAACCAGGTGGATAAAAAGCTTGTCCGCATTCGGGTGCTGTGCTTTGGCGCTGAGCGCGATGGGCAGTGTAGATCGTCCCGCGGATTTCTCAATAATCGTGATTCAAATATGGCGGGTTACGGTTTAGCAATATCATCAATCATTTTTTCAACGGCTTGCCGGTAACTCGGTGGGTCGATTGCAGGGTAGCGGTAGAGCTGTGGCACTATTGCTTCGAAGAGATTCTTTAACTGTATGGGCTCGATGAAACCGCGCTGAAACATCTGTTCGACATCTGTTACATCGAGAGCATGCCCTCGCTCAATCTTGGCCAAGGCCTGTGCATACAGATCATAGTGAAAAAAGCTTAGCTTCGCCTCCTGGGTGATGAACAAGCTGCGCTCCCGCCAGCCGGGAAGCTCGGGGATGAAGTGGGCAGGACAGGCCAGCTCGACATTCACTTCGAGACTTTCTTTCAACTCGGGCAGAGCCCGTAAAAGATGGTCATCGTCCGGAACGAGGTGGATATCTATGTCAATAGTACTGGCGCGCCACCCCAGCAAGACTGCCGTCGCGCCACCGGTGAAATAAAGGCGTGTCGGATCCGTGCTCCTGCGGGCAAGAGCGGAAATGAAGCGCTCGATATCTTCGCGTTGCGCTACTCGGCGCATTCAACGGCTCGTTCGAAGCTAACCAGGCGTCGAATTAATGCGTTGTAACGAGAATGCGCGGAATCCTGATCTGATCGGGAAAGTAGTTCGTATAGTCTATGCTCCGGAGGTTCGTCGGTGGCGTCGTGAATTTCAAGTCCCAGCTGACGTAGCCGGGGGGCCCCAATCAGAACCAGCAATGCCGCTTCAGACTCTATCCCCTGAGCCAAGTGATTGAGACCCTGACGAATAAATTCGCCGCCGGGATATGGGCTGAGATCGACTGGATCCATGAATAGGGTTATGTTACCAGCTTCGACTCTGTCGTGCTACGTTCATTGCCTTGGGAAAAACCTAGCGTCGGCGTGCCCGTGGTCTTATCAGTCCTCGGCGTCGTGTAAGACGTTTGGGGTGCCTCTGCCTCAACTTAATGACGAATTCGAGCCAGTAGGGCAATGTAAGGCGAAACTGCTTGAAGCCGGAGATTGGCAAATCCCTCGACGTACTTGGCGTAGCTGTCGCCCCAGCGCGGGTCAGCGGGGAAGAGTTTGGTTCCTTCTTTTAACTCCGAAGTGACATCGCCGCGGTCGGGGATGCGATTGAAGCTGCGGATGAGCTCTTGGCCTTCCTTCGACAAAACCAGGTCGATAAAAAGCTTGCCCGCATTCGGGTGCTGCGCTTTGGCGCTGAGCGCGATCGGTTTCAGTCCGGTGACGATGGGTTGCGCCGTGCGCACCCATTCCACCGGCGCGCCGCGTTTCTTCATCGTCGCCGCCTGGTGTGAGTAGACCAGACCCAAGGGAAACTCTCCCGCGCCGAGCAGCTGCATGATCACGGTTTCGCTGTCGCGAAACGCCGGCTTTTGTGCGGCGAGCTTGCGCATGAAGTCGCGACCCTTTTCTTCGCCAGCAAATTTCAGAAAGCCGGTGTACCAGAGCGTTGCGCTGTCGGACATGCCAAATCCGCCTTTCCAGCGCGGATTGAGCACATCGTCGAAAGTTTTTGGCGCGACGTCGGGCTTTACCAAATTCGTATTGTAGGCAATGACACGCGGGATGGAGTAAACGCTGGTCCAAAAGCCGTCTTTGTCGGTGAAGCCTTCGGGGTAATATTGGCTGTGCGGCGAGATATATTTTTGCAAAAGCTTTTTCTGCAGCAGCACGCGAACCTCGAAGCTGCTGATCATGATCGCATCGCCGTTGAACTTTCCCGCCGTCGATTCCGTGAGAATGCGATTCAAGAGTTTCTCGTTATCGGCACGAAAGAGATTGACGTTGATAAAAGGATACTTCTGCTTGAAAAGCTGAACCATGCCGTTGGCGTCGGTGAGGTTCGTCGAAAGATAGAGAACGAGGTTGCCTTCTTTTTTAGCGCCGGCGATCAGATCGTCGGCGGCGAAGGCGTTCGACAAGTTCAGACCAAAGCCACTCGTGATAACGACGAGCAGTAGTTGGAATAGCTTCAATGTAATGGAATTCATCAGACTTCTTCTTGAAGCGTTTGCAACGCGCGCAATATCAGCTCGCGTCTAAATTCCTTTTCTTTTTCGGGCGGCAGCTCCGGATTGCCAGTCGGGCTGACGATGCCTCCGGAAGCGATCGCGCGCAGCGAGCCGACTTCTTTCGCCACGGGGATCATCGTGCAGATTTGCGTTACCGGGATTTCCAGCTTTTCGATTTCTTTGCTGATCGCTGCGCCGCAGCGAGTGCTGGAGCCTCAGGTGGAAGTCAGGATCACGCCAGTGACGCCGGCAGCTTTAAGACGCGCCGCAATCGCTTGACCGATGTTCGTCGCGTTTTCCACGGCGGCATGAGCGCCGCCGGTGGAATGGACGAACTCGTGGAGTTTGCCGAACACGCCTTCGCGTTCGAGATCGCGCATGGTGTCGAGCGGCACCAAGCG